>JAILSA010000024.1 GCA_024697885.1 Eubacterium sp.
GTAAACGGCGACGAGGTAATCAACGTTCCATCCGGTATGGACAATATGGGACCTGTATTGCAAAAACTCTATGACACTCTTGAGGGAATCAAGCAGGGAACCATTGAGGCACCAGAGGGATGGTTGCACGAGGTAAAATAATTTTTTCATGAGATATTATATTTCTGATTTGCATTTTTTCCATGAGGCCCTTCTGACCAAGATGGACTGTCGGGGCTTTGAAGATGTGGACCAAATGCACCAATATATGATTGAACAATGGAATAAAAAAGTAGGCCCTCAGGATGAAGTTGTCATCCTGGGGGATATTTCTATGGAGAGGGGCAAAAAGACCAGTGACCTTTTGGAACAGCTTCATGGCAGGCTCTATTTGATTTTGGGCAACCATGACAAGTTTGTGGAGGGCCGGCGTTTTGATGCCTCTCGCTTTGAGTGGATTCAGCCCTATGCGGAGTTAAATGACAATGGCCGCAAGGTGATTTTGTCCCACTATCCCATTATGTTCTACAACGGCCAGTACCGCCTGGACAAGGAGGGAAAGCCCGCCACCTATATGCTCTACGGCCATGTCCACAACAGTCGGGATGAGATTTTGATTAACTCCTTTATCCGGCAGACCAGTCAGACGGCCTTTCAGGGCTTCCAGGGGGAGGAGCGGCGGATTCCCTGTCAGATGATTAATTGTTTCTGCATGTTTTCCGATTACCAGCCCCTGACTTTGGACGAGTGGATCTTGGTGGACAGGGAACGAAGGAGAAAATTAGACCTCTAATTCAGAAAAAGATTGCGAAAATTCCCTAATGATGTTAAAGTTTACTATGTAGTGTTTTTAGAATAGCAAATAAAAAGCAAACCACAGATCGAAGTGGTTCGAGAGGATTTAAGGCATGAATGTATGGAACGTGTTCTCATTAGCAGGCGGTTTGGCCATGTTCATTTTTGGAATGAACCTGATGAGCGATGGACTGAAACTTGTAGCTGGATCTTATTTGAAGAAGATACTTGAAAAATTGACCCAGAATCGCATTTTGGGAATGCTGGTAGGTGCCGGATTGACAGCCCTGATCCAGAGCTCCAATGCCATGTGTGTAATGGTTGTCGGCTTTGTAAATGCCGGCGTTATGCAATTAGAGAGGTCCGTAGGTATTCTCATGGGTGCCAAGATTGGTACTACCATTACGGGACAGCTGATTGCTTTTGATATCGGCCGTGTGGCCCCACTGATCGCCTTTGTGGGTGTGGCAGTGACCATGTTTGTAAAGAAGCAAAAGGCCAAGAATATCGGACAGATTATCACTAGTTTGGGAGTACTTTTTATTGGATTGGACACCATGAAGGTGGCCATGTCTCCCCTCAAGGACGAGCCCTGGTTCCAGGATCTTTTGACCCAGTTCTCCAACCCAATTCTCTGTGTACTGATCGGTATTATCTTTACCGTAATTATTCAGAGTGCTTCTGCTTCTGTCGGTGTACTTCAGACCTTGGCAGTAGCTGGTGTTATGACCAACTTCTCCCAGATGTTCTATCTCATGCTGGGTATGAATATCGGTGCATCGGTAGCTCCTCTTTTGGCTTCCATCGGTGGCCGCAAGGACGCCAAGCGTGTGGCTATTATCGTAGCTTTGTTTGAGAGTATAGGAATGGTTCTCTTTGTGGTGGCTACCCAGCTGTTCCCGGGAATTTTCGATTTGATTCAGGGAACATCCACGGACCCGTCCAGACAGATCGCCAATGCCAACTCTCTCTTTAATATTATAACGGTACTGGTGCTTTTGCCATGTGCCACCTACCTGGTAAAAATCTCCAAGAAGATTGTGCCAGGAGAGGATGTGAAAGAGGCAACTTCTCTTTTCTACATCGACGAGTCCGGTTATCAGTCCGGTACCGTATTGATCGGTCAGATCGACAAAGAGGTAGAGCGTATGTTTAAGATGGTTAAGACCAACATCGAGGCATCTACCAAGGTATATTATGGAAAAATGTCCATCACCAGAGAAGAATTTGACGAGAACGAGGCCACCATTGACTTCCTCAACAAGGCCATTGTAGATTCTCTGATTCGTGCCAACGAAATGGTTTTGACAGAGCAGGAGGCTCTCCACGCCGGTAACCTCTACCATATTGTGACAGACTTAGAGCGTATCGGTGATCACGCAGAGAATGTCTTGGGATATGCCGCTCATTTGAAGGAAGAGAAAAAGCAGTTTACAGATAAGGCCCTTAAGGACTTGAAACAGCTGTCCGAGGCCATCTATGAAATTTATGATAACGCTCTTTTGTACTTTAAGGAGCAGGGTGAGGATCTCTATCACGAGATTTATGACCAGGAAAATAAGATTGATAAATTAGTAGAAAAAATGCGTTCACGCAATGTAAAGCGTCTGTCCAAGAGCAAGTGTGGCGCCTCCCAGGGTCTCTACTACAATGAGATTTTGGTGGACTTAGAGCGTGTAGGTGATCACGCCCTCAATATCGCCAACGCCTGTGGCAAGTACTACATTGACGATGATGACGATGACCAAGAGGGAAATTGATTGGGAAAAAAGTCTTTTAACAAGGATCAAAAAAAAGCAATAGAGCATTTTCAGGGCCCCGCCATGGTTTTGGCGGGGCCTGGTTCGGGTAAGACCACAGTGATTACCAACCGGGTTCTGCGACTGATTGAAAAAAATGGAGTTCAGCCGGAGTCTATTTTGGTGGTAACTTTTTCCAAGGCAGCAGCAGTGGAGATGAAGGTGCGCTTTGACCAGATGGCAGGGAGAAAATACCGGGTTCGCTTCGGTACCTTTCACTCTGTCTTTTTTCAAATCCTTCGGGTGGCCTACAATTATGAGGCCAAAGATATAGTGACACCAGCCCTCAAGTACCGGTTTTTGGAGGAGGCCCTGGCGGAAACGGCCTATCCGGTGGAGGACCGCAGGGAATTTATTGAGGACATGGAAAAGGAAATCAGCAAGGTCAAGGGAGAGGGAATCGACATTGATGCCTACTACTCTGCCAACTGTCCGGAGCAGGTGTTTAGGGATATTTACAATGGCTACCAGCAGAGGCTCTACCGCCACCGATGCTTAGACTTCGATGACATGGTGGTTTATGTCTACGACCTCTTGAAAAAAAGGCCGGACATCTGTAAGCAGTGGCAAAGGCGCTTTCAGTACATTTTGATTGACGAGTTCCAGGACATTAACCGCCTGCAGTACGAGAATGTAAAAATGTTGGCGGCCCCGGACAACAACCTTTTTATCGTGGGGGATGACGACCAGTCTATCTACGGCTTTCGCGGGGCCAGACCAGATATTATGCTGGCCTTTCCCAAGCAGTACCCTGAGGCCAAGGAGATCGTTCTTGGCAGCAATTATCGGTGTTCTGCCCAGATTCTGCGGGCCAGCCTCCGCCTGATTGGCCACAACAAAAAGCGCTTTGGCAAGGAACTTTTTGCCGAGAGGGGCCAGGCGGACAAGATTAAGATTAACAAGTACAAAAACCTGTCCACCGAGGCCGAGGGGATTGTGGGCAAGATCCTGGAGTTTCGCAAGGAGGGCCTAGAGTGGGAGGAGATGGCCATTCTCTTTCGCACCAATATGCAGATGAGGACCATAGCGGGAAAACTCATGGAGAGGGCGGTACCTTTTACCATGAAGGAGCGACTGCCCAATATGTTTGAGACCTGGATTGCCAAGGATTTAAGAACCTATGTGGAGATTGCCTTAGGAGACCGGAGTCGGGACAAGTTCCTAAAAATCTGCAATAGGCCCCTGCGCTATATTAGCCGGGCGGCCTTTGACCAGCCCCAGGTGACCTTCGGGGGATTGCGGGGTTTTTATCTCAAGAAAAACCAGCCCTGGATGCTGGAGAGAATCAGTGATTTTGAAAATGAATTGAGGGCTCTTAAGACCCTGACCCCTTATTCGGCCATCCACTACATTCGCAAGGGAATCGGCTACGACGACTACCTGGAGGAGACCGCCAAGGAGAGGGGAGTCAATGTGGAGGACTGGATGGAGCTTTTGGAGGAAATTCAGGAGACCACCAAGGAGTGCAAGAGCCTGGCGGAGTGGCTGGCCTACGGAGACAACTACGGGGACCTTCTCAAGGAGATGGAGGACCAGAGAAAGGATATGCAGGAGGAAGATGGAGTTCGGCTTATGACCATGCACGGGTCTAAGGGGCTGGAGTTTGATACCGTCTTTGTTCCCACCCTCAACGAGGGAGTCAGTCCCTACCGCAAGTCCATTCAGTCCGGGGAGATTGAGGAGGAGCGCCGCATGCTCTATGTGGCCATGACCAGGGCCAAGCGCCGACTGCTTCTGTCCTTTGTGGAGCACCGCTTTAACAAGGAGGCAGACCCCTCCCGTTTTTTGGAAGAGATACATCCAGCATATGACAAGGAGGAATAGGATATGTTGACGAAAATACTGGTTTGGATATTGATTATGGCCATTGTCTGCGGGGCGATTTTTGTCCTCTCCTATGTGGCCAACAAAAAGTCTAAGGAGGGCCAGGACCCCTCCTGTGGCACCTGCAATGGAGACTGCAGTTCCTGTAAGAAAAAAGATTAAAAAAAATCCCACCAGACTGTAATCCAGCTGGTGGGACTTTTTTTACTCTGGGAAAAATTAGTCCTCGATTTTTTTGTTGATGAACTTGTCCCACTGGCTCTCGTCTTCCTGGATTTCTTCCTCGTCCATAGCCTGGGCAAATTCGATTTCTTCCTCTGTGTCCAAATCGGAATCAATAACTTCCTGGAAAATTCCCAAAAGGGTTTCTCCCAAGGTCTCGTCCTCTACGCACTCAAAGGTAACCTCTGTCTCCTCTCCTCGTGTCTCTCCAAACTGGAGTGAGAAGAAGTAAACAATATTTTCTGTGCTGTTGAGCTCGGTAAAGGCACCGTAGTCCACATCCTCATATTCAAAAATGGTGAGAAGCTCCAATTCAATTTCTTCTCCGTCCTCTGACTCCATAGTCAGGGTCAAATCCTCAAGGGATTCGTAATCAAAATCTGCCATAATTTCCTCCATTCTTGGGGAGTCCTACCCCTATCATTAGGTCAACTTTAACATGAACAGGAAGAGAATGCAAGGACTTCAAGCCTTGCAGGATGATAAATTTTTTACTATACTTGTTTTTATGAGTGAAGAATTAGAAGAGGTAAAAATCTCCGTCCGCAACCTGGTGGAATTTATTTTCCGAGAGGGAGACATCCGGTCCGGCGGCTCCGGGGCAAGAGATACGGAGGCCATGCAAATGGGCAGCCGGATTCACAGAAAGATTCAAAAGAGCATGGGACTTGGCTACGAGGCCGAGGTCCCTCTTTTTCACGTGGAAAAATTAAGGAGCCAGGAGTTTGACCGGGATTTTGAACTCTTGATTGAGGGCCGGGCCGACGGGGTTTTTCGCCAGGGAGACCAGGTTTTGGTAGATGAGATCAAGGGAGTTTTTCTGGACCTTGAGGACATGAAGGAGCCGGTGGGAGTTCACAGGGCCCAGGCTCTCACCTATGCCTATATGATTTTGAGTCGGGAAAAACTGGAAGAAATCCAGATTCAGCTGACCTACTGCCACATGGAGACCGAGAAAATCCGCCGCTTTCAGGAGACCTGGTCCAGGGAGGAGCTGCAGGCTTGGTTCCAAAATCTCATGGACCTCTACAGGCCCTGGGCCATCTACCAGTTTGACTGGGCCAAGAAGAGAAATGCCTCCCTTTTGGCTCTGGAATTTCCCTTTGACTACCGTCCGGGCCAAAAGGGCTTAGCGGCCATGGTCTACCGGACCATTGAGCAAAAGGACAGGCTCTTTATCCAGGCCCCTACCGGGGTGGGAAAAACCATCACCAGCATTTTCCCGGCCCTAAAGGCCATGGGCCAGGGCCTGACTGGCAGGATTTTTTACCTGACGGCCAAGACTATTACAAGAAGGGTGGCGGAGGAATGCTTTGGCCTCTTAGAGGAGAGGGGGCTGGTTTTTAAGCCTGTGAGTCTGACGGCCAAGGAAAAGGCCTGCTTCCAGGAGGAGGTCTCCTGTAATGCCACAGATTGCCCCTATGCCAGGGGCCACTACGACAGGGTAAATGAGGCGGTTTACGAGCTTTTGACCTCAGGCAAGGCCCTCCAGAGGGAAAACCTTTTAGAGTGCGCCAAGAGGCACCAGGTCTGCCCTTTTGAGATGACCTTAGACCTGGCAGTTTTTGCGGATGCCGTCATCTGCGACTACAACTATGTCTTTGATCCCAATGTCTATTTGCGGAGATTTTTTCCCCAGGACAAGGGGGGAGACATGGTCTTTTTGGTGGATGAGGCCCACAACCTGGTGGAGAGGGGGCGTGACATGTACAGCGCCCGCCTGGTAAAGGAGGACCTTTTGGCGGTCAAGAGGGTGGTTAAGGCCATGGAGAAGGAGGAAAAAAGGCCGGAGGTGGCCTACAACCTTCGCAAGTATCAAAGGATCCTTGAAAACCTTAACAAGTCCATGCTTGCCTACAAGAGACAATGCCCTGAATTTCAGGTTTTGGACAATCTTGGAACCATGGAGTTTCAGATTCTCAGGGCCCTGACGGCCTACGAGCTTCTGGCCAAGGACTACCCTCAAATGCCGGAGAGGGACCAGATGCTGTCCCTCTACTTTGATTTGAGAAATTTTGCCAGGGTTTTGGAAAACATGGACGAGAAATTCCAGATTTACGCCAGCTACACCGGGGAGGGGAATTTTTTTATCAAGCTTCAGTGCATGGACCCCTCTACCTGCCTGCAGGAGGTCTTTGACCGGGGGCGGGCGGCCATTCTCTTTTCCGCCACCCTCCTGCCCATCCGCTATTACAAGGACCAGCTTGGCAGGGGAGAGGAGGACCCGGCAGTCTACGCCACCTCCGTCTTTTCGCCCCTTCGCCGCAAGGTTATGATTGCCAGGGATGTGACCAGCAAGTACAGCCGAAGGGGGCCGAGAGAATACCAAAAAATCGCCGACT
This sequence comes from Eubacterium sp., assembly GCA_024697885.1. Classification (GTDB taxonomy): domain Bacteria; phylum Bacillota; class Clostridia; order Lachnospirales; family Lachnospiraceae; genus Eubacterium_F. The sequence goes on from JAILSA010000024.1 coordinate 6,962, forward strand.
ACATCGTGAACTTTGTGTCTGCCAAGCAGGGGAATTATCTGGTCTTTTTCCCTTCCTACGCCTTTATGGACCAGGTGGTGGAGAGGCTGCCAAGAAAACAGGGGCTTAGGATTTTGGTCCAGACCGGTGACATGAGAGAGAGGGAAAAAGAGGAGTTTTTGGAGGCCTTTGAGGAGGAGACCAAGGACAGCCTGGTGGGCTGTTGCGTGTTGGGAGGAATTTTTAGCGAGGGAATTGACCTCAAGGAGGACCGACTGATTGGGGCCGTCATTGTGGGAACCGGCCTGCCTATGGTCTGCCGGGAGCGTGAACTTTTTCAAAACTATTATCAGGAAAAAAAGGGAAGGGGCTTTGACTACGCCTACCTCTATCCCGGCATCAACAAGGT
>JAILSA010000068.1 GCA_024697885.1 Eubacterium sp.
TGAGTGAGGCCGACCGCGGAATTACAGTGGTAATCGATACCAACCTGACTCCAGAACTGATTGAAGAGGGCTTTGTCCGCGAGATTATCAGCAAGATTCAGACCATGCGTAAGGATTCTGATTTTGAGGTGACAGACCACATCCGCATCTACGAGGACGGCAGTGAAAAAATCAAGGAAATCCTCACAAAGAATGCAGAGCAGATCAAGAAAGAGGTTTTGGCCGAGGAGATTTTCATCGGAGAAATGAGAGGTCACACCGCCGATTGGAAGATTAACGGTGAAGAGGTAACCTTCGGTATTACCAAGGCTTCTCTCTAAATAAAGGAAATTTTATGAAAAAATGGAGGGCAACATATGGTATTTTTGACAGAAAAAGAAAAGAAGAAAGAGTTCAAAAGCGACATTGAAAACTACATGAAATTGTTGTTCCGCAAGTCCGTCGAGGAGGCCAGTCCACAGCAGCTTTACCAGGCAGTAGCCTATGCGGTAAAGGACATTGTGGTTGACCACTGGATGGAGACCCACAAGGCCTATGAGAAAAAGGATGTAAAGACGGTTTACTATCTTTCCATGGAGTTCCTTATGGGAAGAGCGATGGGTAACATCCTGATTAACCTCAAGCAGGACAAAATGATCCGCGAGGTTTTGGATGAGTTGGGAGTAAACTTAGACGAGCTTGAGGACCAGGAGCCAGACGCGGCTCTTGGAAATGGTGGCCTGGGAAGACTGGCTGCCTGCTTCCTGGATTCTCTCTCCACCCTGGGTTACCCTGCCTACGGTTGCGGTATCCGTTACAAGTACGGAATGTTCAAGCAGAAAATCAAGGACGGTTTCCAGGTGGAGGCACCTGATGATTGGTTAAAGGATGGAAACCCATTTGAGATGAAGCGTCCGGAGTACGCCGTAGAGGTTCGTTTCGGCGGCTATGTAGCTGTTCGCAAGGACGAGGCCAGCGGCAGAGACCACTTTGTTCAGGAAAACTACCAGAGCGTTTTGGCTGTTCCATATGATTTGCCTGTAGTGGGCTATGGCAACGGCATTGTCAACACCCTTCGCATCTGGGATGCTGAGGCTATTGACACCTTTAACCTGGATTCTTTTGACAAGGGAGACTATCAGAAGGCTGTGGAGCAGCAGAACCTGGCCCGCACCATCTGTGAGGTTCTCTATCCAAATGACAACCATATGGCCGGCAAGGAGCTGCGCCTGAAACAGCAGTACTTTTTCGTATCCGCCAGCGTCCAGTTGGCAGTGAAAAAATATATGGAAAACCACAAGGATATTCACGGCCTGCCTGACAAGGTATGCTTCCAGCTCAACGACACCCACCCAACCGTAACGGTGCCAGAGCTTATGAGAATCCTTTTGGACGACTACGGCTTGGAGTGGGAGGATGCCTGGGATATCACCAGCAGAACCTGTGCCTACACCAACCACACCATTATGTCTGAGGCCTTGGAAAAATGGCCGCTGGAACTTTTCTCCCGCCTCCTTCCAAGAATTTATCAGATTACAGAGGAGATCAACCGCCGCTTCATCAACGATATTCAGGCCAAATACCCTGACAACTATGACAAGGTAAAGAGCATGGCAATCATCTACGATGGCAAGGTAAAAATGGCTCACTTGGCCATTGCTGCAGGCTTCTCTGTCAACGGAGTGGCAAGACTTCACACAGAGATTTTGAAAAATCAGGAGCTCAAAGACTTCTATGAGATGATGCCGGAGAAATTCAACAACAAGACCAACGGTATCACCCAGAGACGTTTCCTCCTCCACGGCAATCCAAAGCTGGCAGCCTGGGTGACAGACAAAATCGGACCGGAGTGGATTACCGACCTGTCCAAGATCAGGAAGCTGTCCCTCTTTGTGGATGACAAGAAATCCCAGCAGGAGTTTATGAACATTAAGTATCAGAACAAACTCCGCCTGGCCCAGTATATTAAGGAACACAACGGCATTGAGGTAGACCCTCGCTCCATCTTTGATGTTCAGGTCAAGAGACTGCACGAGTACAAGCGTCAGCTTCTCAACATCCTTCACATCATGTACCTCTACAATGAGTTGAAGAAGAATCCAGATATGGATATGATTCCTCGTACCTTTATCTTTGGAGCCAAGGCTTCCGCCGGTTACCGCCGCGCCAAGTCCATTATCAAGCTCATTAACAATGTGGGTGATGTGATTAATAACGACCCTAACATCAAGGGTAAAATCAAGGTTGTTTTCATTGAGAACTACCGCGTCTCCAACGCAGAGATGATTTTTGCCGCAGCAGATGTGTCCGAGCAGATTTCCACCGCGTCTAAGGAGGCTTCCGGTACTGGTAACATGAAGTTTATGCTAAACGGTGCCCCAACCCTGGGAACCATGGATGGAGCCAATATTGAGATTGTAGAAGAGGTAGGCGAGGAGAATGCCTTCATCTTCGGACTCAGCTCTCAGGAGGTTATTGACTTCGAGCACAACGGCCAGTACAACCCAAGAGAAATCTACAACTTAGACGGAGACGTGCGGGCTGTCCTGACTCAGCTCATTGACGGCACCTATTCCCCAGAGAATACAGAACTCTTCCGCGAGCTCTACAATTCTCTTCTAGAGTCCAACGGCGGCGAGAGAGCAGACCAGTACTTTATTCTCAAGGACTTCCGCTCCTATGCCGAGGCTCAGAAAAGGGTAGATCAGGCCTACCGCCATGAGGATGCCTGGGCCAAGATGGCCATGACTCAGACTGCTAAGTCTGGCAAATTCTCCTCTGATCGTACCATTGAAGAGTACGCTAAGGAGATCTGGCATTTGAAAAAAGTTCATCTGAATAAATAAAATAAAAAACCATAAAAAAACCCCGTCGGTATTTGCCCTAGAGCAGATACTGGCGGGGATTTTTTTTATAAAATTTCCAATGATTTTCCCTGGCCCGACAGGTCCAGGTGGTCTGTCAAATCCGGGCAGAGCCCAAGGTCTATGGACATACCCTTTTTGGGTTTTCCCTCAAACTGGTCCATCAAATCCAGGTAGAGCTTTTTTAATATGTGAGTCCGGTAAATAATGCAGGGCTCCGGTTCGCTGTAGAGCTCCGTGCTCTTTTCTATGATATAGTCCTCCTTGACGGGAAGCTCGTTAAAGGGCCCCTCAAAGAGTACCTGGCCGGCTGAATCCGTCACCGAGATATTTTTCCATTTCATAAAAGCCTCCCTTAGGTCAAAATCATGTAGACCGCCATGCCCACAAAGAGGATGGCGCTAATTAATTTAATCCAGGCGATCTTGTCCAGAATGAACTCTGAGGCCTCAAAGGCCTTCTTGCTAAAGTAGAGCACAATCATAAGGACAATGAGCGGCAGGACAAAGGCCAGGCTATAAATGGCCAGGAGAGCCATAGGAAAGGCCCCGGCGCTGCCCTTTTGTACCATAATAACCACGGAGGACAGGTAAATCTGTCCAGTGCAGAGAAACTCTCCTGTGGCCACGGCCATGCCGATGAAAAACATAATAATGGCACCTGCCTTGGAGTTACTGCCCTTCTTGATCAAATCCTGGTTTTTCTTCTTGAGTCCCTTAGGCAGCTGGAGTTTCATGCTGCCAAATTCCTCTTTTCTGGCCTTGAAAAAGTCCCAGAGGTTGAGGAGGGCAAAAACAATACAAAAGGCCACAATAAAGATCTTGATGTAGAAAGAAATGGCCTGAGTATTTACCTGACTCACTACTTGATAGAGGATGGTGCCCAGGAGGAAGAACATAATAGTTTTTCCCAGGATAAATCCAATACCGGATTTTAGCATTTTTTCCCGACTCACCATAAGAAGAGACAGAAGGAAGAGGAAGATGGACAGGCTACAAGGGTTTAGACCGTTGACCAGGCCGAGCCCCAGGGCCGATGCCATCTGGGACCAGAGACTGCCATTTAGGGCCTCTTCAGAGGCCTGTCCCTCTGAGGTTTTTAAAATCTGGGTGGCAGGTCCGTCGTGATAGCTTTTTACTGCCTCTTCAAGCTTGGCAGTGATTTCCTCGCCGATCAGGAGCTGGTCGGAAATGTAGAGGCTTGGGGTGTAGCCAAGCTTGCCTTCCTGGACCTGATAGGCCTTGCCATACTCTAATAGAAGGTCGTAATTTTGTGTCTCATAAATATCGTAACGTTGGATGGAAAGGTCCTTATAGCGGCTCTCCAAATCATCTAGGAAAGCTTTGATTTTCTCACAGGAATCACAGGTGGAGGAGTAAAAATAAAAGGCCTTGATTTGATTGTCTCCCACAGTGATTTTCCCCGCCTCCTGGTCCACAGTTACGGATAAACCTAAAGCCTCAAAAAGGTCTGCAGGGCAATAGGTGATGTTGTCGATTTTTTGGTTGGCAGCTGACAGGTTTAC
>JAILSA010000072.1 GCA_024697885.1 Eubacterium sp.
ACGCTCTGGCCGTGGTCAATACCGGCAGGCACCGCCACCATTAGCTTCTCCTGCTTGGTCTTGTAGCCGCTGCCACCGCAGTCTGGACATTTTTCCTTTATAATTTTTCCTGAACCACCACAGTGTGGACAGGTGGTCAGATTTTGAACAATGCCAAAGAGAGACTGCTGCTGAGTCATAGTCTGACCGCGACCGTGGCAGTGTGGACAGGTCTCTGGTGAGGTTCCTGGCTTGGCTCCGCTTCCACCACAACTTGGGCAGGCTTCCTTGGTCGGAAACTCGATTTCCTTGTCCACACCAAAGCAGGCCTCCTCAAAACTAATGACAATTCGGGTCCTTAAGTTGGCCCCCCTCTGTGGGGCATTAGGATCCGCCCTGCGACTTCTTCCGCCAAAGCCCCCTCCAAAAAGGTCTCCAAAAATATCTCCGAAGCTTCCGAAGATATCATCCATATTCATGTTGCTGTAGCCACCGCCGGCACCGCCATCAAAGGCTGCATGGCCAAACTGATCGTATTGTCTTCTCTTGTCCGGATCGCTCAAAACAGCATAGGCCTCGGATGCCTCCTTAAACTTGGCCTCCGCCTCCTTGTCTCCTGGATTGGTATCCGGATGATATTTTTTTGCCAGCTTACGATATGCCTTTTTTAAATCAGCATCACTTGCGCCCTTATCAACTCCGAGCACCTCGTAATAATCTCTTTTATCTGCCATGTATTCTCCCTCCAACAGGTCTGACCGACATAGGCACAAGAATGTAGCGAATGTCTCCACCCGCTACATTTTCTTGTCCTGCATCTATTTCTGTCTCAATTTATTTCTTAGATTTCGCGGTAGTCTCCGTCTACTACGTCGTCGCCACCGTTATCACTTGCAGCTCCTGCTGCGCCAGACATATCTGGGCCAGCTGCTCCTGCACCTGCTCCTGCTGCCTGTGCCTGCTCGTATACCTTTGCAAATACCTGCTGAGCATTCTGCATCAAAGTTTCCTTAGCAGCCTTGAGCTCGTCTACATCAGCGTCTGTCATGGACTCTGCTGTTGTTCTGTCAAGGATTGCCTTGATCTTATCAATATCTGCCTGAACTTTTTCCTTCTCAGCGGCATCTACAGCATCTCCTACATCTGTCAAAGCCTTCTCAGTCTGACCTACCAGACCCTCAGCCTCGATGCGGGCATCAATGCCTTCCTTGCGCTTCTTGTCCTGAGCCTCGAACTCAGCTGCCTCTTTGACTGCCTTATCGATCTCGTCATCGCTCATGTTAGAACCAGCTGTAATGGTAATGTGCTGCTCTTTTCCTGTTCCCAAGTCCTTAGCGGATACGTTTACGATACCGTTGGCATCGATGTCGAAGGTAACCTCGATCTGAGGTACTCCTCTCATGGCTGGTGGAATTCCATCCAGACGGAACTGTCCAAGGGACTTATTATCTCTAGCGAACTGACGCTCACCCTGTACTACATTAATATCAACGGCTGTCTGATTGTCAGCTGCTGTGGAGAAGATCTGGCTCTTCTTTGTTGGGATTGTAGTATTTCTCTCAATCAACTTGGTAGCTACACCGCCCATGGTCTCAATAGCCAGTGAAAGTGGTGTTACATCCAGAAGAAGGATGTCGCCTGCGCCAGCATCTCCTGCCAACTTACCACCCTGAACGGAAGCACCGAGTGCTACACACTCGTCTGGGTTCAAGGATTTGTTTGGCTCGTGTCCGGTCAACTGTTTTACCTTATCCTGTACTGCCGGGATACGGGTAGATCCACCTACCAACAATACCTTGCTGAGCTCGGAAGCGTTGATTCCAGCATCCTTCAAAGCATTCTGTACTGGAGTTGCTGTTCTCTCTACCAGGTCTCTGGTCAAATCATCAAACTGTGCACGAGTCAGGTTCATGTCGAAGTGCTTTGGACCCTCTGCAGTAGCTGTGATAAATGGAAGGTTGATATTTGTTGTATTAGCTGCTGAGAGCTCCTTCTTAGCCTTCTCTGCTGCCTCTTTCAAACGCTGCATAGCCATTTTATCTGTGGACAAATCTACGCCCTCAGCCTTCTTGAACTCTGCAACCATGTAATCTGTAATCTTGTTGTCGAAGTCGTCTCCACCAAGTCTGTTGTCTCCAGATGTGGAAAGTACCTCGATAACGCCGTCGCCGATCTCAATGATGGATACGTCGAAGGTACCACCTCCCAAATCGTATACCATGATTTTCTGCTCGCCTTCGTTGTCCAAACCGTAAGCAAGTGCTGCGGCTGTAGGCTCGTTGATAATACGTTTTACATCCAAGCCTGCGATTTTACCAGCATCCTTTGTTGCCTGACGCTGTGCATCGTTGAAGTATGCAGGTACTGTAATAACAGCCTCTGTCACCTTCTCGCCACCAAGGTAGTTCTCAGCGTCGCTCTTCAGTTTCTGAAGAATCATTGCGGAAATCTCCTGTGGTGTGTAATTTTTGCCCTCAATGCTTGCCTTGAAGTCTGTTCCCATATGTCTCTTGATAGAAGCGATGGTGTTGTCTGCATTTGTTACTGCCTGACGCTTTGCAGGCTCACCGATCAAACGCTCACCGTTCTTTGTAAAAGCTACAACAGATGGAGTTGTTCTTGCGCCCTCTGCGTTAGAAATAACGACTGGCTTACCACCCTCCATAACTGCTACACAACTGTTTGTTGTTCCTAAATCAATACCAATAATCTTACCCATGATTCATTCCTCACTTTCCTGTATTTCCATTAGTTCAAAACCTTAACCATACTGTGTCTCACAACGTCTTCCTTGTAGGTGTAACCCTTCTGGAACTCCTCAGAAACCACATTGACTGCCTCTGAATCGTCCTCATCGTGCATTACTGCGTTGTGAAGATTTGGGTCAAATTCCTGACCCAGGGCCTCAATCGGCTTTACACCGATCTCATCTAGCGCTGTCATCATCTGTTTGTAGACCGCCTCGATTCCCTTTACGAATGGACTCTCTTTCTCTTCCTGACTCAATCCGTCAAAACCTCGCTCAAGATTGTCCACTACTGGTAATATTTTCTCCACCACCGTCTTGGCTCCCATGTCAAACATCTGAGCCTTCTCCTTCTCGGAGCGGTTGCGAAAATTCTCAAATTCTGCCAAATTTCTCATGAGCCGATCATTCAAATCTGCAATCTGCTCATCCCTCTTGTCTTTCTTAGGCTTTTTCTTAGAGGTTTTTTTCTTGTCCTTGGACTCCTGAACTTTTTCCTCTTCTGCCTCCTGTGTCACAGTTTCCTCTGCCACGGCTTCTTCCGTCACAGCCTCCTCTGTCACTTCCTTCTTAACTTCTTCTTCAGCCACTTCCTGACCACCTTTCTATTCAATCTTTTTCTTGAAGATATCATCCAATTGCTGCATACAATTTTCCAATGTGCCAACAACTTTTTCGTAGTCCATTCGCTTCGGACCCACGATTCCAATCTTGCCATAGACGCCTTCCTTAATCTGGTAGGTGGCCGTCACCACGGAGCAGTCCTTCATGGACTCCACAGGAGATTCCTCTCCGATGTAAACCTGTATGGCGTGTTCCTTGCTGTCTTCTGAATTGTCGTTGGCCCAGGCTTCCAGCATTTGTTTTTCCTCGAATGTGGAAAGCAGCTGTGTCACCTTTTCCTTATCAGTCAATTCTGGATACTTGAGAATGTTGGTTGCCCCGGAGGTGTAAATCTCGGAGTTATCTTCCTCCGCCATAACCTCAGCAATACAATCCATGATGCTAGAGGCTATGTCGCTGTAATCTCCTGCCTGCTCTTTGATCTTTTGCATAATCTGCATGTTGATCTCTGTAAAATCCAAGCCGTTGAGGGCGGTGTTCATGAGAAAATTCATCTGGCTGACCACTGTCTCATCCATCGGCTCCTCCAGGTTGATGAACTTGTTATTCACATGATTGTTGTCCAATACCACCAAAACCAGGAGCTGTCCCTCAGAAATCTGATTGAGCTGGACAAACTTAATCTTCTTGTGCTGGTACTTTGGCTTGGTCACCATCGTGGTGTAGTTGGTATTGTCCGCTAAGAGCTTGGCCACCTGCTTGAGAAGGAGGTCAATCTTGTCCGCCTTCTCCACCAGGAGTTCTCTCATCTCTCCTACCTCGGCATCCTTGTTCTTGAGCATCTTGTCCACATAGAGGCGATAGGCCTTGTCGGAAGGAATTCGGCCGGCTGAGGTGTGAGGCTGTAGGATATAGCCCATCTCCTCTAAGTCCGCCATCTCGTTTCGGATGGTGGCCGAGCTCAAATTCATGTCCCCGTACTTAGATACGGTTCGGGATCCCACTGGCTCTCCCGTCTCCATATAATTCCGGATAATAGCTTCCAGAATCTTTTCTTTTCGTTCGTTCAACTCCACAGGATCACTTCCTTTGCACTCTATGCTTGGGTTTGTTAGCACTCACTCAAATCGAGTGCTAATTCTTTGACTACACTTAAAGTACCACCTCAGAGAAAAAATGTCAACATCTTTTGAAGAAAAATTTTCTTCTGCTTTATATGAGGCATGGAAAATGGCCTGGGGCAGGAGGCGAGTGGAGTTTGGTTCGTATACAAGGCCTCGCGGACCGCCCCCCCAACCTCTGCGGAAACCTCACTTACCTATCTTTTATCTCAACGAAGGTCTTCTCGCGCCGAAATAAATATGGTATACTAAACATAAGTATTGATTTGTTTTGAAAGGAGGCCGCCATGCCAATATCCAGCACAGGAATACAGAACAATCCAGATAGTCTGGCCAACAATGTGGCCACCCCTCAATCCAGGTCCTACCGCAATGGCAATACCACCATTACCCTCCACCAGGGAGAGACCATTCGAGGTGTTGTCAGCAACATACACGGCAATGAAATCACCCTTTCTATGGAAGACGGTTCCACCTTCTCCGGCAAGCTTCCGGATGCCAACCAGTATTCCATCGGGCAAAAAGCCGCTTTTCAGATTACAAATTTAGAACAAAATACTATATATATGAAGGCAGTCAGCTCTGCCTACCTTCTTGACATGGAGGATACTATTGACCAGGCCCTCGAGGAGGCCGCCCTGCCCAAATCGGACAGAAATGCCGATGTGGTCAGGTCCCTTTTGACCAACCAGCAATCCATTAGCAGGGACAATATCCTGGCCGCCATCCGGCTCTGCGCCAAATATCCCAACAACGACGTCAACTCTGTCATAACCATGCAGCGACTGGGCATGCCTATGAACGAGTCCAACGTCAACCAATTTGAAAAATATCAAAATCACAGCCACCAGCTGGTAAACCAGATGGACGATTTGGCGGACTCCGTCAACAAGATGATGACTTCCATCGGCACCCAGGTGCCACGTCTGGCCAGCCGGGTGGGCAATGAGATTATAAACCTGGCCCTGTCTGCCAGTCCCACTCCGGAGGAGGCGGAATTGGCCCGGAGCCAGATTCTAAATCAGCCCTTCCCTCTAGACAGCGAGGTGGAGGCAGAGCACCCACTCAATCCCTTTGTGGATGACCCCCTGGCAGATACAGAGGAGGCCAAACTCCTGTCCACCAATCCAGAGGCTCTGGATCTGGGCAAGGAAGTGACTGAGTCCGCCTCTCCCTTTGACCGGGTGAAACAGCTTTTTTCCTCTCTGACAGATGGTCAGGCAGCCGCCAAGGCAGCCGTGGCCGAGAGCGGACTTATGAGCGATTACAAGGTACCTTTTATCCACGAGCAGGTGGGCTATGTCCTGTCCCCTTCTGAGCGCCAGCAATTCGCCAACTTCCTGAAGGATTTTCCCCTTCCTGAAGACCTGCGTCAGGCCATTATCGAGGGCAGCATAAGCAACCGCGACCTGCTGACCAACCTGCAAAAGGCCCTGCCTCACATGAGCCAGGACCAGTCCGGCAACCTCCTGGCCTCCAAGGCCTTCCAGAGCATTATGAAGGGACAGTTTATGACCAACTGGACCATTTCTCCGGAACACCTAAAGGACCCAGGCGCCATGGAGGACCTCTACCGACAGATTTCCAGCCAGATGGACTCCCTGTCCAGATTTAGCCAGGAGGTTCTGGGGCGAAATGTCTTTAGTCAGTTGACGGACCAGGCCAACCAAATGAATGAAAATCTGGACTTTATGAAGCTTCTAAATGACAACTTCCAATATGTCCAGCTTCCAGTTAAATTGCAAAACCAGGAGGCCAACGGCGACCTCTATGTTATGACCCGAAAGGAGGCCCTTCTCAAAAACCCAGAAAACCTTAAGGTCCTTCTCCACTTGGACATGGATCACCTGGGAACCCTGGACATCCACATTTCCAGAGATGGCAATGCAGTCACCACCAAATTCATAGTGGACAAAGAAAACACTGCTGCCCTCCTGGAAAAAAATATAGAACTATTGCAGGATGCCATAAACGAGCAGGGATTTGCCTTCTCCTCGGAGTTTTCCACCCAGGAAAAGGATATCGACATAGTCAAAGACTTTATGTCCGCGGATGCCCCGGTGGGAAGTATGAGCCGCTACAATTTTGACCTTAGAGCCTGACTTTGACCCAACTCTCTACAACGCAAAAGAGACTGTCGCAATAAGTTTTATCCTTATTGCAACAGTCCCTTTTTTATTCCGGCAATTTCCTTACCGGCTTATTTTTTATACATTAAAACTTCCCATGGTATCCTTCAAACTGTCAATGTTATCCAGTACGGAATCTGTCTCATGGGCAACCTCATCTGCCGCTCCCGTCATAGAAGTCAGCTCGTCATTTACGGACTTCACTGCCTGGTTCAGCTCGTTCTGAGAATCGTTAATAGCGGAAATCTCCTCTGTAATAGTTCCCACGGCAGAGGTCAACTCCTCAGCGGAGTGGCCAAACTGGTTACTGATCTGAGCGTAGTACTCAGCGTCTGCCTTATAGTTATTGGCGATTTCCTCCACGCTGTCATAGTCCTTCAAAACAGTTTCGTTGAGGAACTTCAAAATAGCATTGCTCTCCTTAGAGAGTCTGTCTGTATTGGCCAAGACCTTCTCGGTCAAGCCGTCAATCTTGGCAATCTCCACTGCAGTGGTATTAGAAAGACCCTTGATCTCATCTGCAACTACCGCAAAGCCCTTGCCGGCCTCACCTGCTCTGGCAGCCTCAATGGAGGCATTCAAGGCCAGGAGATTGGTCTGTGAAGCAATGGCACTGATGGCCTCAGAAACCTCTGTAATCTGACGGATTACCTCGATTCCCTCCAGAGCCTGACTCAAGGCTTCCTTACTCTCGTTAGTCATGCGAACTGCATTTCTCTTATTTTCCAAAATCTCAGGAACAACGGCTTCCACACGCTCTACAATTTCCCCTGCTCGAACTGCCATTTCCTTGGAATCTGCCTGGAGGCCGAGAACGGAACTCTCCACCTGCTCACAGGAAGCAGAAATATTGGAAATGCTGTCGGTCTGAGAATCCACACTGGCTCCCGTCTCTTCCATGGTGGCACTGATTCCCACAATGTGCTCACAAATATCATTAACCTTCTGGTTGGCATCTGTCATCATAACATGAATATTGTCCGAGTCAGATTTGGACTTGCGAATGACACCGATAAAACTATCTTCTAACTGCCGAAGCAAGAAATTAATCTCTTCCACTTCATTCTTCTGTGGCTGTAGGTTGTCTACTCCCACAACACGGGTCTCCACAAAATCCTTCATGCCTGCCATAGGCTTAAACTGCTTCTTGAGCATTTTGGTAATAACGATAATAGACAAAACCAAAAGTGCCAGGCTGAAAAATGTTGGTGGCAAGGATGCCTTAGTTACTTCCGCAATAATGGCACTCTCATTTTTACAAATTCCCAACTGCCAGCCCGTAGTCTCTACCAAACTCAGTTTACAATACTTGCTCTTACCGTCATAATCCTTAAACATAAAGTCTTTTTCGGTGGAAAACTCTGCTCCCACCTCTTGAGCCAAATTGGTATTTCCCTCTTCCTTAGGAAGGAATTCCTCATTTTCATGGGTGACAACAGAGCCGTCTGCTGCCAAGAGGAAACTGGACTCATTGTCCTTGCCCATGGAAATATCCTTTACCAGATTTACCAACTTATCGATGGTGATATCGGCCAACATGCAGGCCTGCTCTCCCCCAATAGTTACTGGCTCCGCCACGGATACAATCATCTGGCCTGTGGCAAAATCCATATATGGGTCTGTATAAATCAGAGCCTGTTTTTCCATGGCTTCCTGCCACCAGCCTCGGGTGGTAGGGTCCAAATCCAGCTTGGAGTGATCTGCTGGGAAAACACCTCCGTTGTAGCCAAAGCAAATATAGTACATGAGGGCATCCTCATTCTCTGGCAACTGGGTTTCCAGATAATTCATAATATACTTTGGATCCTTGTTGTTAACATAGCCCAGAGTCTTGGCCATGGAGTGGACAATCTGTCCCTGCTCCACCAACCACTCATTAATGGTGGCAGCATTTCCATCTGCCTCTGTAGTCACGTGCTCAATAGCCTCTTCCCTTGTGGATTGCTCCAGAGAATAAGAATTGGCAAACTGTGTACAAAAAATCACAAGCAAAATAAAAATTATAGCTGCAATTGTAATCCTACCACGAATGGTATTCTTGAAGCCTAATCTCTCTTCTTTTTTTCCCATAGCAACTCCTTTCCCTTCATTTCATGTCCTTACTTCTGCGTCTTACGTCTTCTCAAAAGCAGTAGAACCAAGAGTCCCACTACAATCAAAACCCCTACACCTATTAGTGTATATTTAATCCAATAAGGAGCCATCTTGCCGTTTACCACTGCCACATAGCGGATACTATCTGACTTGGCAACAACAGAGCGGTCCTCTGCGCTTGAATCCAAATGGGTCACCCCCTCTGAGGTATAACTATAAACCGAAACGTTGTTCGGATCCATGTTAGAGGCCACTGGCAAATGCATGGTATAACCATCCTTTGGCTCCGAACTATCTTGCATATAGTATACCACAATTTGGTCATCAGAGGAAACCCCAATTGCATTTTTTATCTCCTCATATTCGGGGTCTGAGCTCGTCAATTTCTTGGCAGTCAATGATGGTGGACGGCTGATTTGAGCGTTGTTTGAATAGTCTCCCTCCACATAAATTCCCGTGGATGACTCTGCCAAAATCATCTGTCCTGTACATGTATTATTTCCCTCGGAACCGTTGCCCAAAGTTGCCAGGTTACAACCGTAACCACTTGTCTTGGCGCCCTTGCCCTGAAGCTGGGCCAAAACACCTGCAGAACGCATGGCAATAATTTTATTAATATTGGGAAAGGCTGCCTTAACATCTGCTGGCTGGTTACTATTGTTTACATAAAAAGCGTTGTCTGCCATCTTCTCCCCTGCTGCCGCAAAGAGATCTTCCTTGACCTTTTCTGCCCAGGTATTGAACCATCCAGCCTCAAAAACCTGGCCATCTGACAGGGTTCCTCCAAAGGTGGCAACCTTGGTGCAATCCCCCATGTACTGGTGGTATTTTTTCATCAGAGAATCATTCTGGTAAATCACATTGAAAAGTGGGAAATTAACATAACTAAAATCCTCTTCCATTGGGTTGTTACCCCAAATATTATTTCGATGCATACAATCAATATCAAAGTTTGCAGTGGCATCTGCCGTACTTGGATATAAGCATCCAAAGCTCAGGTCATAGTCCCATGGAACCAAAAGAGCCTTGCCCGCCGGATCTACATAGAGTCCGAAGTTACGGAAAGTAACAAACATATTATCCAGCTGAACCAAATAACTGCAGGCCGCAAAATACTTGGTAAATTCATCCACATCGATTACCTGGCCCAAAAGCTCCAAATACTGGTCACTGTTAACATCGATTTTCTTGCCCTCAAAGTCCTTGCCCTGGCTCAAAAGGTTCAACTTTTTCTGCCAGCCAAAGACGCGGGAGAGTTCTCCCTGCACATCTGCCAGAGTCTCCTCATCATTTTCCCAAAGCTTACTCTGGTCCTCCAAAACGCCTGAGGTCTCTACCGTTCCGTCACTCTTTACCTTCAAGTCCTTGCCGAAGTCGAAGCTTCCGTCCTCCTTCAGGTACTTGTCCATTTTCTCGTCATACTGAAGATCTGTGTCCATTGGCTTTACCAGGTACTCACTTAAATCCTGGCCGCCGCACTTGTAGTAGCGCTTGAGGATGGACTTGTCCATATTTTCAATCATAGAATAGACGCCGTAGTATTTGCCGTTGATGTAGACCTTGGCCAAGCCGTACTCCGGCGCTGGCAGGCCCATTTCATTCATGAGTTTCAGGGCAAAATACTCCTTGAGCATGGACTTGTCAAAGAAAAAGTTGTTAAATGAAATTTTCTTACATCCATGGAAGGTCTGGTCGTCTCCGTAGTTTTCCTCATTAATATACTTTGCAAAATTAATAGAGAGAGAGAAACGGTCACTGTTCACATAGTCGCTGTAGGTGTGGTCCAGGGTGTAATTTCCCTTGGTCTTCAATCCCACATAACCATATTCCTCGTCTCCGATTTTCACCGAGTCCGCCATGACCGTTGGCTTCTGGTCCGCTCTGTTAAAAAGGTAGTTTAGGTTGTCCTCATCTACGGTCAACTCCACGGTCTGAAGCTTGTCTTTAAAAAAGTATTTACCATACTCCGCATTTTTCGCCTTGCCCTGGTAGGCCTCGTTAATTTTGTAATCTGGGTCCGGCTTGTTTTTTAGCTGGTCCTCCTCCAAAATCTCCACTCCAGTTCCGTGGGCCTGGCTCACTACCGGCTGATAGACTGAACTTGCACTGATGATCATTCCTGCTGCCAGGGTTGCCACAAGGGCTTTTTTCCATACTTTTTTCAACATATCACTCTCTCCGTTATCATACTGTTTCCTGTTACTTTTTGATTTTCACCTTAGAAGACTGTCCCTTTCCCTTGAAAAGTTTTTTGTACTTCTTCAGCTTGGCAGCCGGCACCTTGATGACGGCTTTTTTATAAATGCCTTTCAGGGCCTTGGCCCCTACTTTTTTCAAAACCTTGGTCTTGACCGTAATTTTTTTCAATTTATTATCCTTGAAAAAGGCTTTTTTGCCAATGGTCTTAACCTTGGTTCCAATCACTGCTTTCTTGGCCTTCTTGCACTTGGCAAAGGCCCGCTTGCCCACTGCTGTCACCTTGAAGGTCGTGCCCAAAATCTTGACAGTGTTTTTGACCTTAATGGACTTAAGGGACTTCTTGGTCACACCTGTTACCGTTACTGTCTTTTTGGACAGGCTGGTCACCTTGTACTTGTAGCCGGACACCTTGTAGGTCTTGCCCTGAACTGGGCCCTGGTTGGTGCTTGTGGTCTGGCTGCTTGTGGCAGTCGCCGCGGTCTCCGGTGTGGTATCCACCAAAACATAATAACCCATGGTAGAAGTCTCAGCGGACAGGATATTGTCTGTTCTCTGGGTGGTCAGCTTGGTCACTGTACCATCTGTGGCAAAATGATAGAGTTCTAGATCAGAATCCTTGTACCTGGCCGCTGTTGGCAGGTAAAGTGTGTACTTGCCACTTGGGCTGCCAACTGCTGAGAGGTAGTAGACCTGGGCGATTTTGCCCGTATCCAGATTCATACCTTTTTGAATATTCTGGTAGTTGCTGTCGCTGCTAGACAAGACGCTGGCAGTCAGACTTGGCAGGGAGCCACTGTTGTAGTTTGCCCGGACAAAAATTCCTGTGGCCTGGTCAATGGACAACATGGTCTTTTCTAGAGCCAATTCAAAATCTCTGGCTCCATTTCCCAAGGTGCTCAAATCGCAACCTGAGCTGGATACCGGAACATTCCACCCCTGACATTGGCTGTAAACTCCCAAGGCTCTCATAGCATAGATTTCCTTGATGTTTGGCAGGGCCCTTTCCATGGCACTTGGCTGGGTCAGGCTCTTGCCAGAGCGAGGGCCTCCGTATTCAGAATTAATATAGTAAACATTGGAAGCCAAGGTCTCGGACGCCGCCGAAATC
>JAILSA010000092.1 GCA_024697885.1 Eubacterium sp.
TGGGGCAGTTCTCCTTTGCGTTTTTTGTTTGAATCACTTAAAACTTTATACAAAGGAGCTGCCCTTTTCAATATTTAATTTTCCGAAAGTTTCTTTACGCTAACCCCCTTGGATTTCCTCTAAAACATAGTCTGCAAGCCCCTCTAAATCCTCTTTTGTGTAGTCCCAGGCCCCGTCCTTGACACAGACTGTGGTAAAGCCAGCCTTTTTGGCGGTCTCAAGACCCATGAGAATGTCCTCAAAAACCAGGCACTCCCCTGGCTCACATCCCAGCTTTTCTGCAGCTTTCAAATAGATGTCTGGATCCTTTTTGCCGGCTCCCACTTCCCCGCACTCCGTAAAGGAATGGAAAAATTCCAAAATTCCATTTCTCCTCAGACAGGGCAGGTAGAGGTCCGCAATGTTGGAGGTGGCAACTCCCATGGAAATCCCCTGGTCTCTCAGAGCCTCTAAAAGTTGTCTGACCCCAGGTTTTAATTCCACCTGGTGGCTGTAGGCATCTATGGCCATATCATTCCACTCCTGCATAACAGCTTCAGGGGTCTCCTTCAGGCCAAATCTCTCTATGGTGTAGTCGGCGATTTCCTTAAATTCCATGGGGGTAATGGCCTCCACATAGTCCTCTGGAATATCAAAGCCCCGACTGCCCAAAAAATCCACATCGATTTGATGCCAGACATGGGTGGACTCCAAAAGAGTTCCGTCCAGGTCAAAAATTGCCCCCTTAAATTTCTTTTTTCTCATATATTCTTCCTTTTCAAAAAAAGAGCTGTCCCCAGTCCTCCAGAGACAGCCCTCTCACTTAAGTTTCTATTTTACTCTTCGTCCTCATCCACATTGTGGTAAACATTCTGTACGTCGTCGTCCTCGTCCAAAAGGTCCATAATGCGCTGGAACATTTTTTTGTCTTCCTCTGAGGTCAGGGTCACATAGTTTTGTGGCAGCATGGTGATCTCCGCCTGGGCCATTGGCACTCCAGCCTTCTCAAGTTCCTCTCTCACTGCGGAAAAATCCTCTGGAGTGGTGAGAATCTCAAAGCTGTCCTCTTCCTCGTTAAAGTCCTCTGCCCCCGCGTCAAGAGCTAACATCATAAACTCATCTGCGTCAGTCTCATACTCTTCCTTGTCTACCAAAATCTGACCCTTCTGGTCAAACATATAGGACACACATCCTGTGGTTCCCACGTTTCCATTTCCCTTGGTAAAGGCGTTTCTCACGTTAGAAGCGGTTCTGTTTTTGTTGTCTGTCAGGGCCTCTACAATAATAGCAGTACCATTTGGTCCATATCCCTCATACTGGCAGCTCACATAGTTTACGGCGTCCACGTTACCAGCCGCCTTTTTGATTCCGCGCTCGATGGTGTCATTTGGCATGTTGTTGGCCTTGGCCTTGGCAATCACATCACGGAGCTTGCTGTTGTTATTCGGGTCTGCTCCACCCTCCTTAACGGCTACGGCGATCTCACGGCCAATTACTGTAAAAATCTTACCTCTCTTGGCATCATTTTTCTCTTTCTTGTGTTTGATGTTGGCAAATTTTGAATGTCCTGACATTTGTCTAGTCCTCCTAAAAATTATATTGTTTGTTCTTTGATATTGTTTATTTTCTCAATGACTCCCGGCACCAGGTCCGCAGACCGGATGGCGCACATAATGGTGTCATCTCCTGCAATGGAACCCACGATTTCGTGGATATCCAGGGCATCTAATACGGTACAGATGGCCATGGCCATTCCCGTAGCCGTCTTAATCACCAAAAGGTTGTCCGCCTGGGTCATAGATACAATCCCCGACTGGAGCACCTGGGTATAGCTGTTGGCCATGCCAGAGGATCCCCCTCCTCCGTAATCAATGGCCGCATACTTAGGTCTCCCATTCTCTCCCAAAATCTTGGTGAGAGACAACTCTCGAATGTCTCTGCTGACAGTGGCCTGGGTCACCCGAAAGCCATTTTCCTGCAGGCGCTTGGCTAAAAGCTCCTGGGTTTCAATTTCCTCCCCGGCAATCAGCTCAAGTATTTTAT
>JAILSA010000056.1 GCA_024697885.1 Eubacterium sp.
TTACCTTGGTAAATTCGCCAGCGGAACTTCCTACCCAGACCTCCACATACTTGCCTTTATACTTCTTGATTTTTAGCAAAATGTACTTTTGGCCGTTGGCCGCCTTCCTTCTGTAGAGTTTAAAGGTTGGGGCTGCCATACAACTTCTAGAGCCTGTGGCCACAGAACTCTCTGCGGATGTAGACGCATCTGTTTCCTCTGCCTTCTGGCTGGCTGTAGCTGCCGGTGTGGCAGTAGCCTTTTGGGTTGCCACTGGCTTCCTGGTAACATCCGGTGTTAATGTGGGCTCCTCCGTTGGGTAAAAAATAGATAGCTGGTAGTCTGGAGATGGGCTTGGCTCCTCAGTCTCCTCCACCTCTGGCGTCTCTGTGGGAGCCAGACTCGGACTAGGGGACGGCGTCGATGTGGCTATAGGTGCTGGTGTCGATGTTGGTGTCGATGTTGGTGTCGGTGTCGCTGTCGCTGTGGGTACTGGTGTAGGGGTAGGGGTAGGTTGTACAAGGCCGATTTCTCCGGGCAAAACCTCCCAGGAATAAGCGATCTTTCCGTATTTTTCCACCATGTAATGTTCCTCTACGTCCACCGTATCCACCCAATCATTTAGGAGCTGACACAAGGCCTCTGCCTCCTCCTCTTCGTAGACATGGTAGTTGTTTATACTGCCATCCAAGTATTTGCCAAAGGCCTGTTCGTATTCGTCAGCATCCTCCTTGACAGGAATGGTATAGACATTTTGAATCTCAAATTTATCCCCATAGACAAGCCCCTGAACACCTCCGTAAGAGCCTGATATGGATTTGACATTACCTAGATTGTAACTGTTACAAACCAACATATCACAGGATGAATCCGTGTATTCTCCCGAAAAACCTAAAAGACCTCCGGCGGAGAGTTCTTCTCCATCATAGTAGTTTTTTCCCTCATATCCAAGGCCGATGTTTCCCCTGTTTACGCAGTTAATAATCTCCCCAGATACCATCTGGCCCACCAGACCACCTACATATCCAACGTAGCCCGTGACATTACCTGTATTTACGCACTGATTCATGCATCTTCCTTTAAATGCACCGCAAATTCCTCCCACCGAGTATTTGTAGCGATGCTCAGGATCATCATACCCGTGAATCTCCCCATCAAATTGACAGTCGATGATATTGGCATTTTCCGTGCCATAGACCTTACCACAGATTCCACCGTACTCTGCCCCCTTTCCCGCAAGCACCACTTGACTCTGGCAGTTCTGAATTACTTTGTCATTACCGCGAGGATTATATAATCCGCAGATTCCACCAATACAACCGTATCCACTTCCATCTGTCAGGATTTTTGCATATCCCTTGACCCGACAGTTCAAAACGTTTCCATCACAACGGCTTGCCAAAATCCCCACACTACCTGATTCCGTGGAAAAAGCATTGCCTTCTAGGTCCACATTCCTGATGTCTGTTAGATCGGTATAACCCAAAAAGCCCATATCTCCTTCTCCAATCATCTGGATGTTTTTTCCTACAATATTATTTATCTGATTATTTCCAGTGCCCAGCACGCTGACTCTGCCAATTCCATCTCCTATCACGAAGGCATCCTCAACCACCAGATTTTCCACCTTATTAAAATAGCAAAAAAGTCCGGTGTTTATGAATCCGGTACTATCGTCCGCCATTTCTGTGCTTCTTTTCTTCTGATAAATTCCTGAGATGGTATGTCCATTGCCATCAAAGTTCTGGCAGTAGCGATTCCTAATGCAATCCAGAGACTCTGTCTTCCACTTGTAGGAAATTTCCTCTGTGGAGTTTAGGTCCGGGTAGTAGGCCTTATCTCCTGGGCTGTAACAAGCCTCCAGTGTATCCTCGTAGTAGATTTGAATACGGTCCGACTCGGAATCATATTCGTAGGTATAGGGTGACATTTGCAGGTCGTTTATAAGTTCATAGGTAATATTTGTATCCCAGAAAACGCTTAAAACATCCTCTCCATTCACAAATCTTTCACTTACTTCCTGCCAATAGGTTGCCAAAAGTTTAAACTCTTCTGGAGTGGAAATAGTCACCCTATAGTCTCCCTCAAGCTGTTCTTTATCACAACTGTAAAATGTCTCCATGGTCATAACCTTAGCCTCCGCCTTAGTGACTTTGGGGCTAACGGCAAAATATCCCACCAAAAGACTTATACACAAACAAATTGCAAGGATTTTTTTCATCCTTATTCCCCCTCGTACTCGATCTTCTGTAAAGTTAGTCCCTTGGCCGGTGCCGTAGGGCCTGCCAGGGTTCTCTCTCCTGTTTCTAGGGCCTGTTCCAGGTCCTCCTTACTCCTTCTTCCCATGCCCACCTCAATCAGGCTGCCGGCAATGATTCTCACCATGTTGTAGAGAAAACCGTTGCCCTGGACGCGGATGGTCAAAATTCTTCCCGGCCAATCCACCAGGTCCTCCTGGCCTAGGCTGACCTCATAGACGGTCCTCACCTTGGACTTTACCTGGGCTCCCGCCGAGCAAAAGGCGGAAAAATCGTGAGTTCCCTCAAGGACCTTGGCCGCCTCTTTCATTTTTTCCAAATCCAGTGGCCGGTAGACATGATGGGTCCTCCTTTGATAAAGAGGGTTATCTATGTCTGTCAGTAAAATCCTGTACTCATAGG
>JAILSA010000060.1 GCA_024697885.1 Eubacterium sp.
TCCCACAGATACGGAAATGTTTTCTACGGTCATGTTGCCGTTTTTCAAAAGGGTTCTAGCCTTTTTCATTCGAATCTTGGTCAACTGCTCCACAAAGGTTCTGCCGGATTTTTCCTTGATGAACTTGCTGACATATGGCTCTGTCAGGTGGAACTCCTTGGCCACATCCTCTAGAGTGACGTTTTGGTAGTTGGCCTGCATGAAATTCATCATTTCCATAAGGCGCTCGTCCTTGCAGGATTCGTTGTTGGCAATCTCTGGCAGCTTGTTGACGCAGACGCAGAGGGCGTGGATGGATGCGGAGATAATGTCCTCATCGATGCCGACTCCCCAGAATACCTGGCCGTTGCAGGTGATGGATACATAGGCAATGGCCTTGGAAGAAGATCCCTGGGTCAGAGCGTGCTCCTCGTAGGAGGAGAGCTGGTAGCTGATGCCAAAGAACTGCTTGATGGTGTTGCTGACAGCATCCAAACGGCCGTTTCCGTTGGCGTCTACGATGGTTTTTTTGTCCCCGCAGACGATGGTGGATTCTGCCATAATGCCGTCCACCTGCTTGAAGTGGCAGTCGCTAATCTGGAAATATGGGGTTGGGTTGATGTATTTGTCCTCGAAGATTTCCATAATCCACTGTGGAGAGAGCTCCTTGTGCTCGTCGTCGGAAACCTGCTTCATGGTATAACCCACTTCCTCGCGCATGGCGTCTGGCAGGGAAATGCCGAAGTTCTGCTTGAGGATATAGTTGACGCCGCCCTTTCCGGACTGGCTGTTAATTCGAATTACATCGGAGTCGTAGGTTCTGCCCACATCCTGAGGATCGATTGGCAGGTAAGGAACGCTCCAGGTTGTCAGGTTGTTGTCCTCGCGCCACTGCATTCCCTTGGCGATGGCATCCTGGTGGGAACCGGAAAATGCGGTAAATACCAGGTCTCCGCCGTATGGCTGGCGAGGTGTGACCTCCATGCGGGTGTAGGTCTCGTAGCGCTTGCGAATCTCTGTCATGTTGGAGAAGTCCAGTTTTGGATCCACTCCGTGGGAGAACATGTTCATGGCCAAGGTAACGATATCCACATTACCAGTTCTCTCTCCGTTTCCAAAGAGGGTTCCCTCGATGCGGTCAGCGCCGGCCAAAATACTCAGCTCTGCGTCGCTGACACCGCTTCCACGGTCGTTGTGTGGGTGGATGCTCAGAGTGACAGCATCGCGATATTTCAAATGTTTGTGGATGTACTCTACCTGTGTGGCGAAGACATGTGGCATGGCATTCTCCACTGTGGTAGGAATGTTGATGATGGTCTTGTGGTCTGTGGTTGGCTGGAAGACATCCAATACAGCGTTGCAGACCTCAACAGCGTAGTCCACCTCTGTGCCAGGGAAACTCTCTGGGCTGTACTCAAAGGAAAAATTGCCCTCGGTCTCGTCTGCCAATTTTTTCAAAAGCTTGGCGCCGTCAATGGCAATCTGCTTTACCTCTTCCTTGGATTTTTTGAAAACCTGCTCGCGCTGAGCTACGGAAGTGGAGTTGTAAAGGTGGATGACAGCGTGTGGTGCCCCCTGAACGGCCTCGAAGGTCTTCTTGATGATATGCTCTCTGGCCTGGGTCAAAACCTGTACGGTTACATCCTGTGGAATCATATTTTTTTCAATTAGGGCGCGCATGAATTCGTACTCGGTTTCGGATGCAGCAGGGAAGCCTACTTCGATCTCCTTGAATCCGATTTCCACCAACATCTGGAAGTAGTTCAATTTCTCCTCTAGGCTCATTGGCTCGATCAGAGCCTGGTTGCCGTCGCGCAAGTCTACAGAACACCAAATAGGTGGCTCTGTGATTGAATCTTTTTTAACCCAATCGTAGGTGCATTCTGGTGGCATGAAATATGCTTTTTGGTATTTTTCAAATCCCTTCATAAATGATTCCTCCATTTCTATCTATAAGTCTCTTGATTTTTTCTATTATAATAACATAGTTGATCTTTTTTACAATGATTAAATTTAATCAGTTTAGTTGATATTTTTTAATTAAGTAGTTTTTGGGAAATTTTCTTGATTGCAGATTTGATTAGAAGAGTGAAAAATGTTATACTGTCTATAACTAAGCTTTGAGAGGAAGGGTGTTATGGCAAAGTATAATGAATCAGCAGAAAATTATTTGGAGACGATCCTTGTTTTGAGCCGACAACTGCCTGTTGTTCGCTCTGTAGATGTGGCTAATGAGATGGGGTTTAAGAAGTCCAGTGTCAGCGTGGCTATGAAAAACCTGAGGGAGAAGGGACAGATCACGGTGACCGACTCTGGCTATATTTACCTGACAGAGGAGGGTAAGGAAATCGCAGAGATGATTTACGAGAGACATGAACTCTTTACCCGAGCCCTGGTGGCCTTGGGGGTAAATCCTGATGTGGCAGAGGAGGATGCCTGCA
Source organism: Eubacterium sp. (assembly GCA_024697885.1). Taxonomy (GTDB): domain Bacteria; phylum Bacillota; class Clostridia; order Lachnospirales; family Lachnospiraceae; genus Eubacterium_F. The sequence goes on from JAILSA010000060.1 coordinate 2,421, forward strand.
AAATCGAGCATGTAATCAGCGCCGAGAGCTTCGCTGCAGTAAAGGATTTTGTGTTGAAAGCGCTGCCAGAAGAAAACTAGATTTGAGTGGAATTTGAAAAGGAAAAGGACGCCGGAGGGCGTTCTTTTTTGGTGGGATGAATTTTCCACCTAAAAGTGCTTGACACACTCGGGAAAATGATGTTATACTAGTCAAGCAGTCTTGTTGGAGAGGTGTCCGAGTGGTTTAAGGAGCCGGTCTTGAAAACCGGTGACTCCGAAAGGGGCCGTGGGTTCGAATCCCACCTTCTCCGTTGACTTTTTAAAAGTCATAATTCAATAAAAAGCATTTATTTAGCTGACTGGAGAAGTACCCAAGTGGCTGAAGGGGCTCCCCTGGAAAGGGAGTAGGTCGTTAATAGCGGCGCGAGGGTTCAAATCCCTCCTTCTCCGTTAGAAAAATCATTTGATTTTGATTTTTCAACTGAATAAAGGGGCATAGTTCATCGGTAGAATAAGAGTCTCCAAAACTCCAGAGCTGGGTTCGATTCCTAGTGCCCCTGTTCCTAATAAGAATCTAGAAATAGCATGAGTAGCTGTTTCTAGATTTTTTTTGTGCGTGCGGTGAGGAAAGCAAGTCGGTCCGCCTGGGGGCGCCCCGTAAAGGCTGGCTAAGAAATTCGACTTTTTTGCAGAAATCATAGCCAGAGAAGGGCAAAAAGGCGAAAAATGATGATTCCTGGCTAAGAGATTCGAATTTTTTTGATATATCTTAGCCAGCGCCGCCAATCAGCAACTGGCGCCGCCAAACACAACCCGCCATCACACCTTCGCCAAAATCTCCTTCACCCCATCCTGATCCAGCTGGGCCACAGCGGTTTTCAGGTGGTCAAATTCCTGGGCTAGTGGCTCTGGAAGCTGGTAGTTAGAAAGTTTTTCTTTTAATATGGAGAATTCTGTAATAAAATGGTTGGGTGGAGGGAGAACATATGATAACGAAAATTTTTAAACGGCTGCCAGCCTGGATTTTTCTGGGCTTTTGCCTTTTTATAACGGGAGCTGCCCTGGTGGTTATGGCCAACCAGGAAAGCCGGCTAAGACTTCCGGCCCCCCTTTTGATTTTGCCAGGAACCATTCTTTTTGGGGGTCTGATCTATTTTTTGTCCAAAAGGATTTCAAAGATAAAAAAGGATAGGGTATGGCTCTTTTTGAGTTTGGGAATTGTTGTGCTTTTGCAACTTCTAGTGATTTTTTTCGTGGCTAGAATTCATCCCATAACAGATACCTATACTACCCTGGATGAGGCCCTGGCCATGCGGGGGCAAGGGGGACTTTTGGACAACAATTCCGCCTATTTTGCCCGCTATCCAAACAATTATTTCTTTACAATTCTCATGCACTATCTTCTGTGGGGAGCAGATGCCCTGGGAATTTCTTATCTGACCTATGCGGCTTTAATCAACCTTTGTGCGATTGATTTGGCCCTTGTTTTAGGCTATTTTTTGGTGGACAACATGTGGGGGAAGAAGGGGGCAAATCAGTATTTGCTCCTGGCAATACTTTGTCCTACAAATTACCTTTTTCTCTATTTTTCCTACACCAACACCTTTAGCATGCCTTTTATTATGGGGATTTTGCTCTGTGGCATCAAGAGAGGATATGGGAATAAGCTGGCCTTTGTGGCCCTGTCCCTGCTGGGATTTTTCCTGAGGCCCACCTGTATTTTTGCCAGTATCGGTGTCTTGTTCTACTGGTTTTTAAAGGGGAAAAAATGGACCAAAAAAGATTTCCTAAAGCTCCTGCCTCTGCTTGCCCTGGCGGCAGTTTTGATTTTGGGACAGAGGATTCTTTTGAACAGGCACCTGGCCAATCCTTCCAATGACCAGGGATTTCCTGCCACCCACTGGATTATGGTGGGCTTGAATAAGACCGGAGAGGTCCGGGGAAAAGATGTGAGATTCACCCAGGCCCACAGGGAGAAGGACGCCAAGGTGAGGGCGGATTTGGACCAGATCAAAAAGAGGGCCACGGATCTTGGTCCCTTGGGAATTGGACGACTCTACCTGACTAAGGTGGGGAAGATTTGGGCCGTGGGAACGGATGATTTTCAAAATTGGAATAACAGTCCGGAGGACTTCACGCCGACCTACCACCTGATTTACGGCAGGGACAACACCTGGCTCTTGGCCTATTGCCAAGTCTTTCGGGCTCTTACCTTTTTCTTTATGATATTTTTTGTCCTGAAATGTCTTCGGGAAAAAAGTCTAAGTCCCCTTATTGCCTTGATTTATGCCATGCTTGGGATTATTGTCTTTCTGATGATCTGGGAGACCAACAAGAAGCATTCCATCTGTTATGTACCGGTGATGCTAGTTATGATGGAGGGAGGTCTCAGGGAGTTCAGGCTCCGCCTGGCCCTGAGGGTAAGAAAATTTAGTAAAAAAACGGAAAGAAAAATTATAGGGGGGGGAAGTGGTCTTTGCCTAGTCCTTGTGCTAGCAGTTGCTTGTCTGGGCCTAAAGTCTGGCCCTTCTGGCCACATGGCCCTGTACAAGTCGGAGTTTAATATGGAAACCCTGTCTCTGGGGGAGGAGGAAATCTGCCAGATTGTTCAGGTAAAAGAGGACTTTAACAAGGTCCGCCTTCATGTGAAAAAAGGATCTGGCTCCGGAGATGGAAGCCTGAAGGTCAAACTCCTGAATGAGAGGGGACAGGTTTTGGCAGAAAAGATCGTGGACCAAAAATCCCTGAGGAAGAAGAGGTGGATTAGTCTTAGGTGCCCATCCTGTCCGCCGGGAACCTACAGCTTAAGTTTGCAGGCCCAGGGGGATTGCTCCTATCTTGCCCTGGCCTACTATCCGGGCAAGTGCCTGGAACACTTTGAAAATGAACACCTCTATGTGGGCGGTAAGGAGCTTGGCAAATCCAGCCTGTCAGTGAGATTTCAAAAAAGAGACCCCAAAAAACACCTACCAGCAACTAGCTGATAGGTGTTTTTAGACTTTCTTAGTGTGACAGCTCCGTATTTATTTTTCCTTTGCCATTTCCTCTGGCTTAAATACCTGGTCGAATTTTTCCTCGGTCAAAAATCCAAGTTTTACGCAGGCCTCCTTGAGGGAGATGTTTTCTGCGTAGGCCAGTTTAGCTGTCTTGGCAGCATTCTCGTAGCCAATGTATGGATTTAAGCTGGTGACCAGCATGAGGGACCGGTGCAGGTTGTCATGCATCTTGTCCACATTTGGCTGGATGCCCACGCAGCAGTTGTTGTTGAAGGAGACGATGGAGTCTGCCAGGAGCTGGACAGACTGGAGGAAATTGTAAATCATGACTGGCATAAAGACATTGAGTTCAAAATTTCCCTGGCTGGCAGCCATGCTGACGGCGGTGTCGTTACCCATAACCTGGACGGCCACCATGGTGACGGACTCGCACTGGGTTGGGTTGACCTTGCCTGGCATAATGGAGCTTCCCGGCTCGTTGGCTGGGATGGTGATCTCCCCCAGGCCGACTCTTGGACCGCTGGCCAACCAGCGGACGTCGTTGGCGATTTTCATCATGTCAGCGGCCAGGGCCTTGAGGGCGCCGTGGGCGTTGACAAGCTCTGACTTAGAGGTCAGGGCGTGGAACTTGTTGGTTGCTGTGCGGAAGTTTTTGCCTGTCAACTGGGAGATGACCTTGGCAGCCTCCGTGTCAAAGCCCTCTGGGGCGTTGAGGCCGGTTCCCACAGCGGTGCCCCCCAGAGCCAATTCGGACAGTGGCTCTAGGCTGGCTAGAATCATCTGGCGGTCCCGCTCAAGAGAGCTGCGCCATCCGCTAATTTCCTGGGAGAAGGAAATAGGCACGGCATCCTGCAAGTGGGTGCGTCCGGATTTGACAATTCCCTTATATTTTTTCTCCAGGTCCAAGAAGGTGCCGATCAAAAGGTCCATGGCTGGAATCAGCTTGTCCTCAATCTGGCAAACTGCTGCGATGTGCATGGCAGTTGGGAAGGTGTCATTGGAACTCTGGGACATGTTGCAACTATCGTTTGGATGGAGGATTTTTTCCCCGGCGATTTCGTTGCCGCGTCCGGCCGTCACCTCATTTACCTTCTTGTTGGACTGGG
>JAILSA010000173.1 GCA_024697885.1 Eubacterium sp.
CCCTGGTTGCCCAGCAGGATTAGGGCATAGGCAATAGGCTTGAACCAGGCGGGGATGAAGGACTGCAGGGCCTGGCCCGGCTGGGTGTCGTGGTTGTCCACGAAGGTCACCGCATTCATTGGGCGGACCTGAGTTAGAGACCCGTTCCAGATGCCACCCATGTCAAAATTTCCGTTGGAGGTAGCGGCGTGAAGGAAGTTAAAATGCAGGGTCACATCAAAGAGGGACAGAGAATTTTCCAGGCAGTCCAGGTAGTTGGTCATGGCGCCAAGCTCCTTGGACCAGTACTCTCCCACCACGAAGAAATCTCGGCCTGCGTGAGCCCTCATCTCCTTCAGCCAATCCCTGTAAAAATCAAAGCTAATGTGCTTGACAGCGTCCAGGCGGAAGCCGTCCGGCGAAATCGTATCCAGATACCACTTGCCCCAGTCCGTCACCGCCTTGACTGTGTCAGGATTTCCCATGTCCAAATCCACACCCATCAGGTAATCATAGTTTCCGTTTTCTTTATCAGTATCCTGGTCCCAACCCTTGCCGGCCAGGCGGTAGATGGCATTTTTCTTGCTGGCATCGTCCCAGTCCATGCCGGAGAAATTTGGGCCGGACCAGTGGTGGGAGCAGTAGCGGTCACCGCGGCCTGGGAAGGTGAAACTAGTCCAGGCGTCGATTTCCTTCTCCCCGGAGGTCTGCTGCTGGCGGTTGCTGCCGGAGGTCTCCACAACACGGATTTTTTCCGTGGCGTCAGCCCCCATCATATGATTGAGAACCACATCCGCCAGGACCTCAATTCCTTCCTTCTGGAGAGCCTTCACTGCTGCCTCGTAGTCCTTGCGACTACCGTACTTGGTGGCAACGCTGCCCTTTTGGTCAAACTCCCCCAAGTCGTAGGTGTCGTAGACATCATAGCCCACACTGTGAGGTCCCCCTGCCCCCTTGTAGGCCGGTGGCAGCCAAAGACTTGTGACTCCCGCCTTCTTCAGGGCCCCAGCCTGGGCGGCGCACCTCTTCCACAAAAGCCCGTTGTCCGGTAGATACCACTCGAAAAATTGCATGATCGTCTTGTTGTCCATACTCATAACCTCCCTCGTAAAATCTCTTTTTCCATCATAAAACTTTTTCCAGGAAGAAGCAAGAATCACACAAGAAAAACGAATAGGCAAATTTGCCTTTACAATTCGGTCCAATTTTTTTTATAATAGAATTAGATTTTATTAAGGAGGAGAAATTTATGTACGAATGTCCAAATTGCAGCGGCAATTTGCTATTCAACATCGAAAAGCAGATGCTCTCCTGTCCATCCTGTAACTCGGATTTTGATCCCTACGAAGTTACCAAGGAAAAGGATGGGGAGGAATCGCAAAACTTCGATGTCACTGTATTCACCTGCCCCCAGTGCGCCGGTGAAATCTACAGCACCGACAACCAGGCTGCTGCCTTTTGCAGCTTCTGCGGTGCGTCCACAATCCTGACTTCCCGCCTCAAGCAGGAGAAGTATCCGGATTACATTATCCCCTTCAAAAAGACCAAGGCGGATTGTAAGAAATCCTACCTGAATCTGATGAAGAAGGCCATTTACGCTCCGGGAGCCATTAAAAAACAGAGCGTAATCGACAGTTTTCGAGGCATCTATATGCCCTACTGGCTCTACAATTACGATCAACACGGCAACTTCCTAGTGACGGCCAAAAAGTCCTATCGCAAGGGCAACTATGACATCACCGACTACTACAATGTAGACGGTCGCATCGATGGCCACTACTACGGCATTCCTCACGATGGCTCCTCATCTTTCTCCGATGAGATCAGCGAGCGCATCACCCCTTTTGAGGAGACCAAGATGCAGCCTTTTACCGCTTCCATGCTGTCTGGCTTCTACGCCGACACCACGGATGTGGACGAGTCGGTTTACTACGAGGAGGCGGAACTGGTTCCAGCGGACTACATTGCCGAAGAGATGAAAAAGACTATTCGCAAGGAGCAAAAGCTGACCTACGATCCCGGCGACAAGAAAAAGGTCGGGGAGAAAACATGCCTTGAAAGAACCTCTGTAAAAAAGGCCATGTTCCCTGTTTGGTTTATGTCCTACCGAAACGGTGACCGCGTCTCCTATGCCACCGTCAACGGACAGACGGGTAAGGTAGCGGCGGACATTCCTATTTCCAAGCCAAAATATTTCTTGGGAACAGTCATTATCGCCATTTTGATCTACCTCTTTTTGGAGGCTATTTTCACCTTTACACCAGGTGTTTTGATTAACATATTGGCAGTGCTTTCCGTCATTGTCTCTGTGGTTTACATGTTTGGTCGCGACAAAATTATTGAGAGAGAAAATTATGTGAACGACACGGGTATGCAAGACCTCCTGCGTCGCCAGGGCAAGGCAACCAAGAGGAAGAAAAAACCAAAGGGAGGATTTTTCCCGGCGGGAGTTTCCGTGATTATCAATGTGATTTTCTTCGGATTCTTTTTCCTCTTTCCACCGGTGTCAGACATTCCTTATTATGTCTGTGCCATGATTTCCATGTTCTTTGTTGGCCTGACCCTGATTGATTTGATTAACAAATACAACTTGATGGTAACAAGTCCAATGCCTCAATTTGCTTACACAGGAGGTGATGACGATGCCAACTAAGTTAATGAAATTTATCTTTCCATTTTTTGCATTGAGCCTGATTTTCTTCCTGGCCCCTTGCATTCACGCGGAAGAAACTACCAACATCACAGGACAGATGGTATCTGAGGGAGAAGTGGAGAATTATCTGGAGTTCCAAAATGACAACTCCTACTCCGCCATCATCCTGGACCAGGCAGACCTTTTGACCACGGAGGAAGAGGGAATGCTCATGGAGGTAATGAAGCCTCTTACCACCTATGGCAATGTGGGCTTTACCACCACAGATGCCAACAGTAGCTCCGCCTCTTACTACGCTGAGGAGTGCCTGGATTCTTTCTTTGGAGACAACTCGGATTCCACCGTCTTTTTGATCGATATGGACAACCGGGAAATCTACATTTTCAGCGATGGAAGCATGTATGAGACCATCACATCTTCCTACGCGAATACCATTACGGACAACACCTACACCTATGCCACAGACAAACAATATTATGACTGTGCTGCCCAGTCCTTCTATCTGGAATTGGATCTTTTGGAGGGCCGCAAAATCGCCCAGCCAATGAAGCACATCTGCAATATTTTGCTGGCTATTGTATTTGCCCTTTTGATTAATTACGCTCTGGCACGCAGCCTCAGTTCTACCAAGGATACCTCTAGTAAGGAAATCCTTTCTAAACTGGATACGGCCCTTACCATTGGACAGACCAATGCTATTTTCGACCACCAGACCAAGGTTTATAACCCACCATCCTCCTCTGGCGGAGGCGGTGGCGGCGGTGGTGGCGGCGGAGGCGGTGGCGGCGGCCACGGCTTCTAAGTTCAAAATCGCTGTATAACAGAAGAAGGGGCTATCGCACTAAGATAGTCTAAAAACAGGAAGAGTCCAACCGACTCGAGACGAGGTGCATGCGCACCTAAGTCTCTCTCTGGTTGGCCTCTTCCTGTTTTATTATA
>JAILSA010000231.1 GCA_024697885.1 Eubacterium sp.
CAAGGGACTTGAGGATGAGCCGGAGAGGGGAAAACGCTGCACTAAGTGCTTTGCCCTTCGTCTAGAACAGGCGGCCAAAATGGCTAAGGAGGGGGATTTTGAGTACTTTTGCACCACCCTTACCATCAGCCCCCACAAAAATGCGGAACTTCTCAACCAGATCGGTCAAACCATGGGGGATTGCTACGGAGTTTCTTATTTGCCCTCTGATTTCAAGAAGAAAAATGGTTACAAGAGGAGCATAGAGCTGTCCCACCAGTACAATTTGTACCGCCAAAACTTCTGCGGCTGTATTTTTTCCCAGAGGGCGGCAGCTCAAATGGAAAAAAATTCTCAAAAATAAAAAAGGAAATACACAAATTATGTTGTATTTAATCGTGTAGGGCAAATTTTTAGTGGCAATCCAAAGGATTGCAGAAATCAGGTGCTTATGACCATTAGAGAACGGATGGAACAGAGAGAACATGCTATATTAAGTCCTTATGCTGCCTTTAGTGATCAGTCCAGGGGCAGGGACGTTTTTGAGGAACCCTGTGACTTGCGACCGGTCTATCAGAGGGACCGTGACCGGATTTTGCACTCCAAGGCCTTTCGCCGATTAAAGGGCAAGACCCAGGTTTTTCTGGCCCCAGAGGGTGACCACTACCGGACTCGCATGACCCATACCCTAGAAGTTTCTCAAAATGCCAGAACTGTGGCCAAGGCCCTCAATCTCAATGAGGATTTGACAGAGGCCATTGCCCTGGGACACGATATGGGACATACCCCCTTTGGCCATGCAGGGGAGAGGGTGTTAAATGCCATTTGTCCGGGAGGCTTTCGCCACCAGGCCCAGAGTGTCCGGGTGGTAGAGTTGCTAGAAAAGGACGGAAGAGGCCTGAATCTGACCTGGGAGGTCAGAGATGGGATTTTGAACCATTCCACCTCCGGACGGCCAGCCACCCTAGAGGGGAAAATTGTCCGCATCTGTGACAAAATTGCCTATGTCAATTCCGACATCGATGACGCCATTCGCGGCAAGGTGATTCGGGAGGAGGACATCCCTGAGATTTACAAGGAAAAACTGGGATATACCCTCAGGGAGCGACTAAATACCCTGATTCATGACATCATTCGAAGCAGTATTAACAAGAATGATATTATACAGTCCCAGGAGATGGAGGAAGCCCTTAAGGGACTTCGCCAATTTATGTTTGACCATGTTTATATTAATTCTGTTGCCAAGGAGGAGGAAAAAAAGGCGGAATACATGATTCGCCTTCTCTACGACCACTATGTAGACAATCCTCAGGAACTGCCAGCAGAGTATTTTGAGCGGGCCGAGGGTCAAAAGGACCCAATCGAGCGCATTGTCTGTGACTTTATTGCAGGTATGACAGACCGCTATGCGGTAAAGACCTTTGAGAGCTTGACGGTGCCTAGAACCTGGTCAGTGATTTAGGAAATTCGTAAGATTTAGAATAGAAAAGAGGGAACCCATGTTTTTTGAGGATGATTTCATAGAGGAGGTTCGTCAGCGAAGTGATATCGTGGACATTATTTCCTCCTATGTGAATTTAAAGAGAACCGGGTCCAATTATGTGGGACTCTGTCCTTTTCACAATGAAAAATCACCTTCCTTTTCTGTATCCCCAAGCAAGCAGATGTATTACTGCTTTGGTTGCGGCAAGGGAGGCAATGTCTTTACCTTCCTGAGAGAGTATGACAACCTAACCTTCCCGGAGGCGGTGGAGGAACTGGCCACCAGGGCCGGCATGGAGTTGCCGGAGCAAAAGTCGGGAGGGAAGGATCGGGCCCGAAGAGACTTGAGAGATAAAATATTAGAGGTCAATAAATTGGCGGCCAAGTATTATTTTGCCAAGCTCAAGTCGGAACGGGGCAAGGAAGGTTACAATTATTTAGTCAACCGACAATTAAAAACAGAAACCATTGTCAAGTTTGGCCTGGGTTTTTCCGATAAAAGTAGTGGTGAACTCTATCGCTACATGAAGAGCAAGGGATATGAGGACTCTGTCCTCAAGGAAACAGGACTTTTTACCTTTGACGAAAAGAGGGGGACCTATGACAAGTTCTGGAACCGTGTCATGTTTCCCATTTTAGACCGCAACAACCATGTCATAGCCTTTGGAGGCCGGGTTATGGGAGATGCCAAGCCCAAGTACCTCAATTCCCCAGAGACCCTGGTTTTTGACAAGAGCAAGAACCTCTATGGCCTCAACCTGGTCCGGGGCAAGCAGGACAAGGGCGTGATTATTTGTGAGGGCTACATGGATGTAATTGCCCTTCACCAGGCGGGATTTACCAATGCAGTGGCTTCTTTGGGAACGGCCTTCACAGATAAGCACTGCAAGCTTTTGAAGCGTTATACAGAACTGGTCTATGTCTGCTATGACTCAGACGGGGCCGGTGTCAAGGCGGCCAGGAGGGCGATTTCTCTCCTTCGGGCAGAGGATATTGCCACTAAGGTCATTGACATGAGGCCCTACAAGGACCCGGATGAATTTATGAAGGCCCTGTCTCCGGAGAAATTTCAGGAGAGGATTGACAGGGCCAAATCTGGATTTTTCTTTGAGGTCGATCAAATTCAGGCCAATTATGACATGAAGGACCCGGAGTCCAAAACCAAGTTCATGAACGAAATTGCCCAGATGTGTCTGGCTTTTTCCAATGAAATAGAGAGAACTAATTACATTGAGGCATTTACCAGAGAGTACGGTGTGCGCAGCGAGGACTTCAAAAAGCTGGTGGCCTACCAGTCCAGCAAGGGCCTGGGCATTGACTACGAAAAGCGCAGGCAACAGCGGGAAGAAAGTCTTTTGGGTGGCAAGAAAAAACAAGAAGATGGCCTGGCCAGGAGGCAGGGGCTTTTCCTTACCTGGTTAAGCGATGACTTGTCCCTCTTTGAAAAGACCAAGGACCTGCTTGGACCAGAGGACTTTGTGGACGAACCCTACCACCAGGTGGCCCTTATGATGTATCAGCAGTACCGGGATACAGGCAGGGTGGAGCCGGCTCAGATTATCAGTCACTTTGAGAGCGCCGAGGACCAGTCCTTGGTGGCTGGGCTTTTCAACAAAGAAATCGAGGCCCTAGACAGGGAGGATGACAAGAATAAGGCCCTCAATGAGGTTTTTCACAATATAAAAAACAACAGTATTGATTATCGAAGCCGCCACACAACAGACCTGGCTGACTTGCAAAAAATAATCGAAGAAAAAAATAAATTAAAAAATATACAACTGACCTTATCCTAATGGATGAGGAGATGGAGGAAATTCAAGATGGATAACAAGAATTCAAACGAAGAAGAAATGCAGAAGTTGCTCGAGGCCATGAATAGCCTGGTGGAATATGCCAAAAAGCATGAAAATCGTGTCAAAATGGAAGACATTGAGAAACATTTTAGCAAGGCCGGAGTAGAACTTGACGCCGAGAAGACCGAGAAAATCTTTGAGTTTTTGGACAACAAGGACATTATGTATGAAATCCCTGACAGCGATGATGATGAGGACATTATTCTCGAGGACGGGGACGAGCCAAGTGAGGAAGAACTGGAAAATATTGAGTTGGCAGTTCCTGACGGTGTCAGCATTGAGGATCCAGTCCGCATGTACTTAAAGGAAATCGGTAAGGTGCCTCTTTTGACAGCAGAAGAGGAGAAGGATTTGGCCATGAGAATGGAAAAGGGTGACGTGGAGGCCAAGAAACGTCTGGCGGAAGCAAATCTTCGTTTGGTTGTCAGCATTGCCAAGCGCTATGTGGGACGAGGAATGCTCTTCTTGGATTTGATCCAGGAGGGTAACCTGGGTCTTATTAAGGCGGTGGAAAAGTTTGATTACCGCAAGGGATATAAGTTCTCCACCTATGCTACCTGGTGGATTCGTCAGGCCATTACCCGTGCCATTGCGGACCAGGCCCGCACCATTCGTATTCCAGTACATATGGTTGAGACCATCAATAAACTGATTCGTATTCAGAGACAGCTCCTTCAGGAATTGGGCCGCGAGCCTTATCCAGAGGAAATTGCTGAGAAAATGAGTCTTCCTGTAGAGAGAGTTCGTGAGATCCAGAAGATTTCCCAGGAGCCAGTTTCTCTTGAGACACCAATCGGTGAGGAGGAGGACAGCCATCTAGGTGACTTTATCCAGGACGACAATGTGCCTGTACCTGCAGAGGCCGCAGCCTTCACCCTTTTGAAGGAGCAGCTAGTAGAGGTTCTCAGCACCCTGACAGACCGTGAACAAAAGGTTCTTCGCCTTCGTTTTGGTCTGGATGATGGAAGAGCAAGAACCCTAGAGGAAGTTGGTAAGGAGTTTGATGTAACCAGAGAGCGTATTCGCCAGATTGAGGCCAAGGCCCTGCGCAAGCTCCGTCATCCAAGCAGAAGCCGTAAGCTCAAGGATTATTTGGATTAATGGAATTATCAAAGAGAATGAAAATCAACGCCGACTTAGTGGCAGAGGGAGAATCCCTGGCGGACATAGGCTGTGATCACGCCTATGCCTCCATCTACCTGGCAAGAGGCAGGAAGTGCCCCAAAATCATTGCTATGGATGTGGTTTTAGGCCCCCTAAGTCAGGCCAAGAAAAACATAAAAAGATATGGTCTAGAGGATGTAATTTCCTGCCGCCTGAGTGACGGCCTGGAAAAATTGTCCCCGGGAGAGGTGGATACAGTTTTGATTGCCGGCATGGGAGGCATGCTAATCTGTCAGATTCTGACCCAGTACCCCCAGGTGACAGACTCTCTTAAGGCCATGGTTTTACAGGCCCAGTCAGATTATGAGGCAGTGAGAAAAATGGTTTATTCTCTGGGCTTTATCATTGAAAAAGAAGTTTTTTCCACGGACAATCAAAAGCCCTATTTGGCCATGAGATGTATCAGAGGCCAGGAAGTTGAAGCTTATAAGGAGGCGGAGTGGGCCTATGGCCGCATGTCCTGCCAGGAACATCCGGAGGAATACAAGCTTTATTTAAAAAATAAAATCCGCAAACTTCAGGACATTCGAAATAAACTTTTGGTAGAGGACAGCGAAAAGGCCCAAATAAGGGCGCAAGAGTTACATCAGGAAGTTTCCTATATCCAAGAAGTTATTTCCTGAGGTTTTTTCGGGAGGAGGGATTTCATATGGGACAAATACATATTAAACTTGAGGGCAAGGACCTTACCTATCCAGAGGGTACTAGCCTTTACCAACTGGCCAAGGACTACGAAGGCCAGTATGATGCCCCTATTATGGTGGCTTTTTGCGACGGTATCGTTCAGGAACTCTACCATGAACTCTATGAGGGGGAAGAGGTGAGCTTTTGCACCCTGTCACAGAGAGATGGCACCCGCGTATATATGCGAGGTGTATCCATGCTCTTGTTAAAATCAATTTATTCCTTGTGTGACAAAGATGCAATCTCCAAGGTGACTGTGGATTATGCCATTGACAGTGGTTATTTTTGCCGAATTCACGGAGCTTTTGAACTTGATCAGGAAAAATTAGATCAGATCGAAAGCAAGATGAGAGAGTATGTGAAAAAGGATATTGTCTTTGAAAAAGAGGTGATTTCCACCCGCTATGCCAAGCAACTCTTTGAGAAATATGGCATGGAAAAAAAGGCCTTGCTCTGTGATTTTCGTAAGACTTCCCGCATGACTATTTACAAGCTGGGAAATTTTATTGATTACTACTACGGAGCCATGCCATACAGCACAGGATTTCTAAAGGATTTTAGGCTAGAACTCTTTGAGGACGGCTTTGTCTTTGTGATTCCAAAGAGAAATAATCCTAAGGTTTTGCCGGCTTTTTCCCCTAGCATGAAGCTCTACCAGACCATGCAGCAGACCAACGAGTGGGGCGAGAAGCTAAATGTGGCCACTGTGGCGGAGTTTAACCAGGAAATCGTCAGGGGAAATCTGAGGGAACTTATGATGACTCAGGAGGCCCTTCACGAAAAGAGAATTGGAGACATTGCAGAACAAATTGCGGAGAGAGGAAGTCGTATTGTCACGATTGCCGGCCCATCCTCTTCGGGAAAGACCACTTTTTCCTACCGCTTATCTACCCAGTTAAAGACCTTGGGCCTAAGACCTCATCCCCTGGGCTTAGATGACTATTTTGTCAACCGTGTGGACACACCAAAGGACAAGGATGGCAACTACAATTTTGAGTGCTTAGAGGCCCTTGATATTAAGACCCTCAATGAAAATCTCACAGATCTTTTGGAGGGTAAGGAGGTCCAGCTTCCTACCTATAATTTTATTACAGGAAAAAGGGAGTACAACAAGCCTCTCATGAAAATTGAGGAGGATGAAATCCTGGTTATAGAGGGTATTCACGGCTTAAATGACAAGCTGACCTATTCCATTCCGGCCTCGGAGAAGTATAAGATTTATATCAGCGCCCTGACCACCTTGAATTTGGATAATCACAACCGAATTCCTACCACAGAGGGTCGACTGATTCGCCGTATAATTCGAGATGCCAGAACCAGGGGAAACAGCGCAAGAAAGACAATTTCTATGTGGAATTCCGTTCGCGCCGGGGAAAACCAAAATATTTTCCCATTCCAGGAGCAGGCAGATTCCATGTTTAATTCCTCGCTGATTTATGAGCTGGCGGCCATGAAACTCTATGCTGACCCAGTATTGTTCCAGGTGCCTAAGGGTTGCCCAGAATACAGTGAGGCCAGAAGGATTTTGAAATTCTTAGATTACTTTATACCAATTGACCCACATGAGGTGCCATTAAATTCCATCTTGCGAGAGTTTATTGGCGGTGGTATATTATTAAATTAGATGTATTTGAGTAGCACAGGTGAACGCGGCTGTTCAGACGAAAGGGAACAGGTGAGGAAAGTCCGAGCTTCGCAGGGCAGGATGCCGGATAACGTCCGGTGGAGGCGACTCCCAGGCTAGTGCAACAGAAATAAACCGCCATGCATGCATGGTAAGGGTGGAAAGGCGAGGTAAGAGCTCACCGCCTTCCTGGTAACAGGGAGGGCACATGTAAACCCCATCCGAAGCAAGACCGAATAGAGAACCATACGGCGGCCCGTCGTGTTTTCGGGTAGGTCGCTAGAGCCTGTCGGTAACGGCAGGACTAGACAGATGTTCACCCAATGACAGAACTCGGCTTATCGTGCTACTCATTACTAATATAAAAATTTCGGGCGGTATGAATTTACCGCCTGTTTTACTGTAAAAAGATTTATCAAAAGAGGGGAGATTTGCTTTGAATATTTTGCAAGAGCGATATAGCTTAGCTATAGAGAGAGTAAAGAATTTAGATGTCCAGGAACTGCCAAAGACCTATGAGCCCTATGTGGACCACTGCCGCAAGTTCTTTTTAGAACTAGACCAGGTCTACACAAAGGAGCACACCAGGGAAAAACTCCTGGCCTGGAACCAGATTTTTTACCAGGATTTACAGGGAGATAATTACGAGACCTCCTATGGCAATCCAGCCTATATGAGACAGACTTATGGGGAGAAAATAGGAGACTACCTCTGCCTCTACTATGTTAGTTTTCGAGATGGCATTGTGGCAGCCTACGAAAAGGATTTAGAGACCTTGACTCTCTGTCTGGAACTCTTTTT
This sequence comes from Eubacterium sp., assembly GCA_024697885.1. Classification (GTDB taxonomy): domain Bacteria; phylum Bacillota; class Clostridia; order Lachnospirales; family Lachnospiraceae; genus Eubacterium_F. The sequence goes on from JAILSA010000231.1 coordinate 7,588, forward strand.
GCAAATGCTTTTGATTTTGCAGGAGGATGAGGTGGGGCGCTGTCTCAAGGAGACCATCTACTACCACATTCACGACTATGACGAGACAAGGGTGGAGAGGTCTGTGGAGCGCATGCTTCTGCCAAAGGCTTCTAGTTTTATTTGCAAGCAAATTATGGAAAGCGATTTTACAAATCCGGACTACCTTTATGAGTTTGGCGAGTATATTACTGAAAATGAAATACAGATTGCCAGGTTTTTAAATTCCTACTCAGAGGAGGAACTTGCCAAAATGGCCCAGACCTATACAGAGGGTTACAGGAAGGGCTTTGAGATTGCGGGAATTGATTTGTCCAAGAAAAAGACGGTGCAAATCCGCTACCATATTGGCTTTGAGCCTATGGTAAAACAGGCCATCTTGCAATTTCGCGCCATGGGCCTTGAGCCAGTTTTTTCCAGAACCACCAACAGGGCAGCCATCGGTGTTTATTCTAGTTCACCAAACCGCCAGTACCAGTACGACCACCGCTTTGACAATGCCCTTTACATGAATAAGGCCCTTTTGGCCAACCGCCTCAAGTACTTTGAGCTCTCTTTTCAAAAATATGAAAAAGAGGCCCTGGAGTATGCAGGTCCTGCTGTGATTGAAATTTTTGGAGAAAAACTTTTTCAGCCAGAGGCCAAGGAAGAGGCTCCGGCCTACAGGGGAGACCAGGAGAAAATGTTTGTGGAGTACCGAAGGGATTACTCCCTTCTTCAAAACCGTTTTATCCCATCGGATTCCTACAGTTTTACAATTATTGCCTATCCTATTCCAGAAATCGGAGACCAGTTTGAGGAAATTTTTGCCGAGACCGTCAAGGTCAACACCCTGGATATGGACCTTTACCGAAGGATTCATCAAAAGCTGATAGACGCTTTAGACCAGGGGGAAGAGGTCCACATTACCGGACGGGGAGACAACCGGACAGATATGTATGTCCACCTCCACCACTTAGAAAATCCTCAGGGGGAGACCAACTTTGAAAACTGTTTAGCGGATGTGAATATCCCTGTAGGAGAGGTCTTTACCTCCCCTGTTTTAAAGGGGACTAAGGGATGTCTCCATGTGACCCAGGTTTACCTTAATGGCCTTCGCTATGAAAATTTGGAAATCAAGTTTGAGGACGGCATGATTGCAGATTATACCTGTTCAAACTATGACAAGGAAGAGGACAACAAGAAATTTATCAAGGAAAATATTCTCCACAACCGGGAGACCCTGCCAATTGGAGAATTTGCCATTGGCACCAATACCACAGCCTATCAGATGGGAAGAAAGTTTGATATTGAGGCCAAACTTCCAATTTTGATTGCGGAAAAAACGGGACCACACTTTGCTGTGGGTGACACCTGTTATTCCATGAGCGAGGACCAGGTCCTTCACAACCCGGATGGCAAGGAGATTATTGCCAAGGAAAACGAGGTGTCAGCCCTCAGAAAAACTCAGCCAGACCAGGCCTATTTTAACTGCCATACCGACATTACCATTCCATACGATGAGTTGGGAGATATTGAGGTCTTTACCTTAGAGGGCAAGACTATTAAGCTCCTAGAGAAGGGAAGATTTGTCTTAGAGGGAACGGAAGTCTTGAATGAAATTTTGGATAGAGATATCTAGGGAGAAAACTTATGCCAGAAATTGTTTTTGTGGTGGCGGGACTTTTACTTATCCTTTTAGTCTACGGCTACGCCTCCAATTTTTTTCTGAAAAATGAATACTATGAGGTCTCTAGTCCAAAGATTAAGAGGCCAGCTAAGGCTGTTTTTCTCACAGACCTTCACTGCAATAAATTTGGGAAAAACAACCAAAGGCTCTTAGATCGGATTGCCAAAGAACATCCGGATTTTGTCCTGGTGACAGGGGACATGACGGTTAAGAATGGCAAGGACATTCAGGGACCCTTAAGTCTTATGGGGAAACTGACAAAATCCTATGCAGTCTACTACAGCCCGGGAAACCACGAAATCCGCATGCCCAACTACGAGGACTACAAAAGGGAACTCAGACAACTTGGAGTTTTTTATCTGGAAAACCAGCGGGCCACAGAAAAAAAGACCGGCATGGTGGTTGCGGGACTGGACCTGCCAGAGGACTACTACCACAAGTTCTGGCGGAAGGTGGATTTTTCCCCGGAGATTATGGGAGGGATTTTGCCTGTACCTAAGGAGGAAGATTTTACCCTTTTGCTTGCCCACAACCCGGAATACCTTCCGGTCTATGGAAGGTGGGGAGCGGACTTGAGTCTCAGCGGCCATCTCCACGGAGGAATTGCTATTTTGCCTGTGTTAGGAGGCGTTTTGTCCCCAAGTCTCCGACTTTTTCCCAAGTACGACCAGGGCTATTTTGTGGAGGGGGGCTGCCGCGGCATTGTCAGCCGGGGTCTGGGACTTCACCACATAAAATTTAGGTTTTTTAATTTGCCTGAGCTATCTGTTATAAATTTCACTTGCAAGGAAGATGAAAAATAGTTTAGAATAGAAAAGATGTAAAGAATAAAAATAAGGGAGGACGCCATGGAATTACAGGTAAAACTGGAAGTTTTTGAGGGCCCTTTGGACCTTTTGCTTCATTTGATTGAAAAGAATAAAGTGGATATCTATGACATCCCCATTGTTTTGATTACAGAGCAGTATTTGGATTATGTGGGCAAGATGGATTCTAAGGACATGGATTTAATGAGTGAATTCCTTGTTATGGCGGCCACCCTGGTTCGCATTAAGTCCAAGATGCTACTTCCTGCCCAGGAGACCGAGGAAGAGGAAATCGAAGATCCTAGGGCAGAGCTTGTGGAGAGACTTTTAGAGTACAAGATGTATAAGTATGCCTCCTTTGAGTTAAAGGACCGCCAGTACGATGCGGGCAAGAGTTTCTTTAAGGAGCCAAGCATTCCGGATGAGGTGAAAAATTTCAAGGAGGATGTGGATTACACGGACCTCTTGTCGGATTTGACCCTGTCCAAGCTCCAGTCAATTTTTGACTCGGTCATGCAAAAACAGGTAGATAAAATCGACCCAATCCGAAGCAAGTTTGGTCAGATTGAGAAGGAAGAAATCAATATCGAGGACCAGATGATTTTCGTGGAAGAATATGCCATGCGTCACGGGAGCTTTAGTTTTCGCAAACTTTTGGAACACAATGCCGGCAGGGGCAAGGAATATGTGATTATGTCCTTCCTCAGCATTTTGGAATTGATGAAAACTGGCAGGGTGGCCATCGCCCAGGAAGAGCTCTTTGGAGACATAATGATTACTTATA
>JAILSA010000279.1 GCA_024697885.1 Eubacterium sp.
TTTCCATTCGCTCTCCTCCCTCTCAGGCGGCAAAAAAGTCCCTAACCGCCCTTCATTCATTCCAAATTCACTCGTAAAATCTACTTTTATTTTATCATTAAACCCAGATAACTGTCCACTATTAGGGTCCCCAAATCGGCAAAAACCGAGATGGCAACTCCCACGGCCAGAGCCGGTCCCAGGGCAAAATGTTCCTTCCGCCCCTTCTTGCCGCTGGCCATGACATAAATGCCGTAGCCGCCCCCCAGGAGAAGGGCGATGAAAAAGGCGGCAACCATGGCCTTCCAGCCCAGGAAAAACCCTACACAGGTCATCATTTTGATGTCTCCTCCCCCAAAGCCGCCAGGCACCAAAAGGACCACCAAAAACATAAATCCGCTGATGCAGACCATGCCAATTAGGCGAGCTCCCACTCCCGGCCCCTCCATGGTAAAAAAGGAGATGGCGCTTAGGCCCAAGAGAGTCACATTGAGACCCAGGGGAATTTCCATGGTGTCATAGTCAATCAAGCTGATTGTCATCAAGACCCCGTAGAGCAAAAAAACAGTAAGGGCAGACCAGGTCAGACCGTAGTAGAACACAATCCCTACTGCTGCCAGGCCTCCCACCAGTTCCACTAAGGGTTCTCTCAGCCCCAGTCTCTCAAAGCAATAGGCGCATTTTCCGCCGGTAAAGAGATAGGAAAATAGGGGAATGTCATCCTTTAACCTGCGGGGGTGGCCACACCTGGGACAGGTGGAATTTTTTACAATCAGGCTCTCCCCTGCGGGAATCCTTAAAACCAACTGGTTTACATAGGAAAAGGCGGTGATTCCAAGGAGAAAAACCACCAAAAGAATGACTGTTATATAAAAATAATTTATTTGAGAATTCTGCCATAATAGCATTTTTTGTCTACCTCCTGCTCTTATTTTGCCACTGTGGAGGAGCTGTAGTATATGTCGCTCTTCTCCTTGATGTTGTAGCAATTGATGTACCTCTCTGAGGTGTAATCCCCGTACTGGGGGCTGTGGAGCACCAGTTCCACCTGTACAATCCCCGGCTTAAAATTCTCCCCGGTCTTGTAAAACTTCAAGGATTTGACCTCATAGCCCATGAGGGCCTCCGGGTCAAAACGCCAGTCCACGGCCTCCACCGCAGTCACAGGGTTGCCGTCCTCATCAAAGGTGTTAATGGCATAGTGGTGAAGGACCATATTCTTGTCCTGACTGCTTAAGAGCAGGTGCTTGCCATCCTTGTCCACCAATTCAAGTCCCGTGTTGTCGGCGCTGATAATCATGGCCTTTTCAATGTCCGCCCCGGTCTCTGTCTCGTAGGAGGAAGAGGTAAAGCTGTCCCCCTTGGCCCCCTGAAGTTCTCCGGCAATTTTGTCCATTACATTGTTGCTGACCTGAAGGCCGTTGCTGACTGTTCTCACCTTATAGTAGACATTGGAGGAGGAGGTAATGAGCATGGTGGCTGCCACCATGAAAATCCCCAGGACCGCAAAGCAGGCCACTAATTCCACCAGAGTAAATCCCTTGTTATCTAATTTTTTTCTTCTTCTCTGACGAGCCATGACCTCACCTGCCTTTCTCCTCAAATGTAATCTTAATCTTGCTTCACGCGAAATAGGTACTTACTGTAATCTTCGTCCACCACTTTTTCCAAGCCGCTTCCCTCTAGTTCAATGGCCTTGTCCTGGCTCTGCCCCTCCTCTAGGAGGGAGAAGGTGTAGCCCGGCTCAAAGTCCCCGGAGGACACATGGCGGTCAGAGGGCAGGGTGGTCATGCCCAGGGCCTTCTCAAACTGGGCCTGGTCCCTGTGGTCGCTGACGCTGTCCATCATCATATTGGAGGACAGGTCAATAATCTTGGAGGTCATGGCCATAATAATCATCAAGAGCACAAAACCTACCATCAACTCCACCATGGTGGAACCCTGGTTGTTGTTCTTTAATTTTTTTAACATGTCCTCACCTCCTAGCTCTTAGAATCCAAATTCCACTTCCAGCGCTCATATTTTAATATGAGATTGGATTCCGGGTTGATTTTGCCATTGGACACCGTGTCCTCGGCGCTGGTATCACTGATATCTCCGTAAGGGGTGACCTGGAGGCTGTAGGTGGAGGTCAGGGTATAGGAGGAGTCGTCCACACTTGCCGTGGTCTCCACATAGAGCTTGGTTCCCCCCTTGTCCTCTTGAGTGGCCGTTCCTTCCACCCACCAGACCCGAATCTTAATGTCTCCATTGTAGTCACTTCCGGAAAAATTCATATCAAAGTTTTTGTATCCATCTTCTGAGGTGGATTTTTCCAGGCGGGACTCCCAGGAATCCTGCCAGATATTATATCTTAAGTAAAACCAGAGGCTCTTGTCATTTCCCTCGTCTGCCTTTTGGTTGCTGTAGGTGGCGCTGGCTCCGGTGTAATCCACCCCGGCGATTTGCTGGTCCAGGGTCTCCGCCGCCGACACTGCCAGTTCCCTGGCCTGCAGCTTGTTGTCCTCCCGGTTCACAGCGGAAAAAAGTCCGTAGGCCACAGCCAAGAGAGACATGGCAAACATGATAATGACAATCGATGTGATGCAGGCGGTCAAAAGGGCCGAACCCTGATTGTTTTTTAATGCTTTTAATCTCCTCACAGACTTTCCTCCTTTCGCATTTTTCTGTCATTAGGCATCTACATGGGCCCAATCCGAATCGTACTGGTCACTGCTCTCATCCACATGGTACTGGCTGATGGACCTGACATAGAAGTGGAGCTGGTAGTTACTGCCCCAGTCGGAATCCCAGTGGGAGTCCACTTCCTCTTCCTCCACAAAGTATGCCTCTCTGGCCCTGGACACATACTGGCGGTCGGAGGTGTACTTGACCTCACCGCTGGCATCCGTCAGGGTGTAGTAAACCTGATACATGCGGGCCTTTTCCCTGCCCGTCCAGCTAAATTCATAGGTCTTTGCCCCTGTCTTGTGACTGACGGCCAAATCCTTTGGTGCCGCTAACTCAGTTGCCTTGTCATATTTTTTTCCAATCATTTCTTCAAAGAGTGGGTCCATTTCCTCATAGACCGGAATTCTTCCGTTGGTGACCTGCTTACTCTCTGTATAGGTGGTGTAATCGTCTCCGTAGTAGGCAGAGGCAATTGGGCTGTTTTCTGTCATGGTTATGGTGTCGCTCTGGTCTGTGCTAGAATATAGGACATCATCACTCAAAAGCATAACGCTAATTCCATCTGGCTGGTCTGCAATTCCAAAAAGTCGAAGTCCAATATTAATAATCCATTCAATAAGCCTGTTGAAACCACTTTTGTATATGTAATAGGCATTGCTATAACTTCCCCCTTCCTCAGAGGAAAAAGGTCGATAACTCGTATAATTTACATCGAAATTCCAGCCGTGAGACAAGCTGTCATACAAGGTCTTAACTCCGCCGAAGCCATAGGACTTCATGGTTCCGTAGTTTCTGCAATTGTCATAGGTGGCTTCCTCCACACAAAAGCCTACACAGTTTGCCCCCTGACTATCGGCCGATTCCCTTCTGGTCATAACTCCGGTATTTACGCAGTCCTCGAAGAAAATGTCCCCGTAGCCATCTGCTGCCTGGGCCACAAATCCTGCTGACCTGCCATCACTGGTATCAATGTCCACCAGGCCGTGGTTAATACAGTTATAAAAAACAGCCTTTCTATTACTGGCCTCTATCTTGCCCACAAATCCAGCGGCCTTGTTTTTGCCCGTCACATTGACAAAGTTGGACATGGCCTTCATATAGATTCCGGAGTCGAGGACGCCGATCATACCGCCTGTGGAACAGGCAGTGCCGTAGGTTTCCAGGGTCCATCCGGCCCCGGTGGACAGGCGCTCATTTTCACTTCCTGTGATTTTGCCCGGCTGGAAGTTCTCTCCCACCAGTCCTCCTGCTGCCCCGTTGTAGGCCTCAATCAAAAGGTCGGCCTCTGAATTTTTCTTGTTATTGGCCTCTGTCAGCTTGCCGTAGTTGGCTCCCAAAAGGCCGCCCACATAGGCATAGGCTGTGGTGAGGGTTCCCCCGGTAGCCCCTGACCGAATCTGGGTCTTCTGAGACTTGTCTGTGCCCACATAAGAGTGGTCTACCAGAGAGCCGTATTGGTTGAGTCCCACAATACCTCCTGCATAGGCAGGCTTTGCGCTGGTGCCAGAACAGATCACCTTGCCGTCAAAGTTGCACCTGGTAATCTGACATGGGTAGGCATCCTCCTGGAGGTCTGCTTGGCTCAACTGACTGGTGAGGCCGGACCTGCCGGCGATTCCTCCATAGCCCAGATTATCCTGACCCAGGCCATCTACCTGGCCCACCTCGCCATCCACCTTGAGGTTGGCAATCAGGCCCTGGTTTACACCGGCCACGCCTCCCATGGCGGCGGCGGTGGCACTTCCCGCAAATTCTATGGTTAAAGTCAGGCCAGATGCAGGGCTGTCTCCACTTAAGGAACCCTGAATACTTCCCCCGTTATATCCGGCCACTCCGCCTATCTGGCTTCCGTCATTGCGGCTGCTAAGGTCTACATTTTTTACTAAATTGTCCCCTGCAGGAAAAGTGATGCTGGCCCCCTCGGCATTGTAGCCCACCAGGCCTCCCACAAAGGTCTTGCCGGAATCTGCCACATCTGTCAGGGTCATTTTTTTCACCGTGGCATTTTCGATACTTCCATTGTTTCTTCCGGCCACAGCCCCCACACAGGACTTGCCGCTAATAGTCTTGGCAGAATCCGCCACCGTCACAATCTGGCAGTCAGATATAATTCCCGAGTCGGAGTTAAAACCGCAGATCGCTCCTGCCTGCTCCGCCTGGTCATCTGTGAGCCTGGCCCCTCCCTTGACACTAACGTCTGACAGGGTCAGGTCCTGAATACTTCCGTAGTTGCTGCCGAAAAGTCCCAGCCGGAACTTGGCATCAGAATCGTTCGAGGAGTAGAGGCCAAAAAGGGTGTTGGCCGCCCCGCTCAACTTGAGGCCGCTAATGGTATAGCCCCCGGCGGAAAAAGTGTGATTTTCCTCTAGTGTCTCGATGGTCTCAAAATAGGCATCTGTCACATAGCTTACGCAATTTTCAGAGCCCTTGGTCAGGGTGTGAACAGTAGCCAGACTAAAGTCCTCTCCCTCTAGGTCAATTTTTTCCTCGCTGTCGTAGAAGTTGCCGCTGGCCTCAAACTCATCCCAGTCCAAATCCTGGGTCAGCAAATAGGTCAGGCCATTTTTCACAGAGGCCTTGGCCTCCTGGATTTCTCGGTAGCGGATGTTAAAGAGATGGCGGCCGTTCTCGATTCTTGCCTTGGTCAAAAGGTTAGAACTTCCTCGGTCCCCCTCCTCCTCTGTGGCGAAAAAGAGATTCTCCTGATTTTGGCTGGTCTTCACTGCCGTGTCTGTATAGTAACTGGACTTGCCCTGGACGGTGCAATAAACCACCTCCGGCTCCTCCAGTCCCAGGTTGGCAAAAAATCTGTGGGCGCTGTAGGTCTTTTCAAAATTGCTCACTGTGGACCCCGCCGCATAATCCTCATAAAGGGCTCCTGTGGCCTGAATGCTGGCGGCATCCAAAACCATGCAGACTGTTTTCCCCTCGTACCATGCAAGAATCGGAAACTCTCCTTCCGATACCTGATTGCCCTCGGTGTCGTAGACCACTACCTGGCAGTTCACTGGCTTTCGGTTGGCCCTGGTATATAGGTTGCTTGCCTTTAGGTAAATTTTTAACCTCTGGGCCCCTCCCTGATAGTAGTCGTAAACTCCCACATCAAAGGTCATGTCCGCCAGGGCATCTATCTCTGTATTGACCTTAAAGGACAAATTCAGGGTCTCCTGGTTATTTAACTTGACCTGGCTGATTTCCGGCTGGGCCGTGTAGCTGGTGGACTTAGCCAACTCATCCACTCCGTAGTAGCCGATCATCCGGGCCTGGCGGTAGTCCTCGCTCCTGTCACTGATGTTAATGGTACCAGACAGGGTGGACTCGTAGCCGTCATAGACAAAGGCGTCATTGCGGTTGCTGTAGCATAGGGAAAAAATCTGGCCATCCTCCGGGGTAAACTCAATGCAGATTGCAGCATTCAAAAGCTCTGTGTCCGTCTCTGCCACATAGGGGCTTATGATTTCAAAAAGGAGCTTGGCCCCGTAGGAGAGGGAGGAGTCCTCCGGGTTGGACCGGTAAGTCTTCCAATCTCCCCGCTTGCACTGAATGGTCTGAACGTGACCTACATAGGACTTGTAATCTCCCGGGTCCACGGCGGACTCGTACCAGACCCCTCTCAGGGTGTAGGCACTGCCCTCTCCGTCTGTCACCTTGGTCACATCTAACTCATCTGTATTTTTTATAATTTCCTTGGAGCGGACAGCCAACTGGCCACTGCTGCTGTACTCTGTCAGCTGGTTTTGGGCCGAGGCAAAAAGCTGTCTGGCATTTTCATTTTGGGTCTTAAAGTTCGACCACTCCTGCCAGCCCATAAGACCACCTGCAGAAATAGCCAAAACGACACTAAGCACCACCATGGTTACCACTACTTCAATCAGGGTAAAACCCTGCTGTAAACCACGGCCGTGCTCTTGAAAAGTCTTGAGTTTTGATCTCAATCTATTCAAACGCATCATCCCAATCATAAGCCCAAAAAGAGCCTATTTCTTTTCAATCATTATATTAATTATATCGGCAATACTCCAACTTCTCTTAATTCTCCTCCGCCTTGTAGTTCTTCTTGCTCATGGGATATTTTTTCTTAAAGGACTTGGTCCTATAAAAACTGTCTCTTTTGTGGTCCTTGGAAAAATACTTGTCTGTCTTCAAAAAATAATCCGTGTAGGGCTTTTTTCCCCAGTCGTCCTGGCAGGAATCCAGGTTATACCACTTGCCATCAATCTCCACAATATTCCAGGCGTGGAGGTACCACTTCTTGCCGTCCTTAATCTTCCCTGTCACAAAGCGGCAGGGAATTCCCATTTGGTTAAGAAGGCGGTAGCAGATCAGGGCGTAGCCGTTGCAGACAGTCTTTCCCTTGACCAAGCCTCCCCAGGCTGAGTAGTAGGGATTCTTCCGGTGGTCGTATTTGACCGTCTTGGCTATATAGCAATAGGTCTGCCAAATCCTCTGGTAGTTGGTCTGGCAGCTGGCCTGAATTTTCTCCGCCTGCTTTTTTACAAGTTTGGTCACCTTTTTTCCCTTTTTCCTGGACTCCAAATACTGGGCATCAAAGTGAAGGGCCCCGGACCCGTAGTAGCAGTAGACATCGCTTACATTGCCCCAGGCGTAGTCTCCGTCCTCGAAATCATCCTCCTGGTCATAATACTTGCCCGCCAGGAAAAACACCTTGTAGTACTTGCTGGTACTCCTACCGTTTATGGCCTTGACAATAAACCTGGCTGTGGAATTGTAGTTGGTCTCCACCTGAAAACTGGACTTTCTCTCGCAGAGATTTTGCCCCAGCTCCCGGTAGATGTTTTTGGCACTCTTGGCCTGGATTTGATCCGGCTCCTGCCAGAGTCCCCATCCTCCCAGCAAAAAAAGAAAGATAATTAGAATTTTAATTTTTCTTGTCATAATCCTCCTCGCATCCCCATTTTTTCTATAATCTCATAAATCTAGTATATCACATTTAGGGGCTTTTTCTCCCAAAAAATCCAAAATTTTCCGCCTTTTTATTTACTTATATCTAATTCCATGCTACAATATCTTCGTTATTTTTTAGAAAGGTGAATAAAACATGAGAAAATTAGCGAAAAAAATTGCCGCAGTTTCCCTCTGTCTTTCCCTTTGCCTCGGCGCAGGTCTTGCCCCAAGCAAATCTGAGGCCAAGACAGGAATGACCAGTTTTGGAAATAATGGCAACCTTACGAAGAAAGACTTTAAGTACACTTACAAGATGAAAAAGAAAAAAGTGGGCAACTTCGTAAAGGAAGTTGTAGCCAATGGAACCAGCAACAAGAGCTACCGCATTTTTGTCAATAAGGGCAACGGAAGCGGTACAGCTACCTGCAAGAAAACTACCGTAGGCAAGGGAATTTCCTTTACCGGCAAGAAGAGCAACCTGAAGGC
>JAILSA010000079.1 GCA_024697885.1 Eubacterium sp.
TATCAAAAATATGTAAACCTCAAGAAGGCTACTGCCTGTATTCTTAAGATTGAGGATACCTACAAAATATACCAGAGACTTTCTGGAGATTTTGCAAAACTCTATGAGGAGACAGAAGATACTCCTTTTGAGGGCCGTGAAGAGTGCATGGCCCTCAGCAAAGAGTGTGAGGAAAAGGCCAAGGAGTTAGAGCCAAAGCTTCCAAAGGAAAAAGTGGAGGAATCTAGAACTGTAACCACTACCACCCGTGAACGAGAAGAGCGGGCCAGGGCAGCTGGTCATGGAAAGAAAAAGATTACCAAGACTAAGCTTGCGGTAACTAGCTGTTGCCTCCTGGTCCTGGCCTTGCTTGTGAGTTACAAGGTGGCTCCTACCCGCTACTACATTGCGGGATTAGAGAGGGCCATCGGCCTCAACAAGTATGCCATGGAGTCCTATGCTAAGCTTGGTGATTACAAGGATAGTCAGGAAAAAATGAAAGAGGCCCGCTATGCCTATGCAGACCTTTTGGGAGAGTCTGAACTGGACACTGCCAGAGAAATGTTTGACCGATTGGCCAAGAAGCAGTACAAGGACAGCGCCGCCAAAAAGACAGAGGTGGAAAAGAAGCTGATCGACAAGTCTTCTGTGGGCGATAAGGTTTACTTTGGAAAATATGAATGGGTCATTTTGGACAAGAAGGATGGAGAGGCCCTGCTGGCCAAGGAGTCTTGTCTCAAGAAGTATACAAAGTTCCACGAGACAGACCAGGCTGTGACCTGGGAGACCAGTAATATTCGCGCCTTCCTCAACGGAGAATTTGTTTCCAATAGTTTTACAGAAGATGAGAAAAATGACATTATCCCTGTAAAGCAGCTGGCCACAGAAAATAAACTTTATAAGACCAGCGCAGGCAAGGAAACACAGGATTTGGTTTATCTGATGGACACAGAGGAGTATGAGGTTTACCGAGATATTTTGGGTAACCGGGGAAAGGTTATGAGACTTCGTACACCTGGTAAGGAGGCTTCTACAACAGCCTATGTCTCCTATAGAAAAGAGATCGTCTACTATGGTATTCCAGTAAACGATCCCGGTGCATGTCTCCGACCAATCATCAGAGTAAAATATTAAATTGAGTCAAAGACTTTAATCTATTAGGTACCATAGTACAGCTATGGTACCTTTTTTTACGTTTACATAGGCCTTATTGCCTGTGAATTCATTAGAGATTCCCAGAGGAAAATCGTGGGTGAGGTTGACATTTTCCACCTCGTACTTTAAGCCCTTAATAGTCACATCTACGCTGACCTCGCTGAGGGAGAAGATGGAGATAATGTTATCCGGGCGATTTTCCGCCAAATCCTTGGAAAAAGAAATGGTGCCGTCCTTGACCACCTCAATGGCGTGGTCGTTGGCCCAGAGGATGCCTGAGGCGTCGTGATCGGCCAGATAGGTAAGGACCTGGATGTTGCCAAGAGTGTGGTCCAGGCGGCCGCCTAAGCCCCCGTAAATACGAAATTCCCGGTAGCCCTTTTCCAGGCCCAGCTTGGCGGCCAGCATCATGTCTGTGTCGTCTTTTTCCCTTGGGTAGCGCAGGCAGTCAGAGGGCAGGTCATAGGACATGACAGAGTCGAAGTCTCCCAGAACCACATCGGCTCGAAGACCCAGGTCCTTTAGGTAGTCAAAGCCTGCATCGGCGGCGATTACCAGGTCCCCAGGGTTAAAGGTGATGTTGCACTCGCTTCTCTCTCCTCCGCCAAAAATATAGCAAATATCCATAGCTTTCTCTCCTCGATTACTCAATAGCCTCTAGGGCCTGTTTCATAAAGTCTGTGTCCAAACTCTCCACGCAACCGCTGTCCACGGCTGTGGCGATTTCCGGACGGATTGGAATTTTGGCCAGGACCTTAAGGTTTCTCTTGCCGGCGATTTCTTCGATCTGGCTCTTGCCAAAGACAGGGATTTGCCTGCCGCAGTCAGGACATTCCACGTAGCTCATGTTCTCTACCAGACCGTAGATTGGAATGTTCATAAGGTCAGCCATTTTTACCGCCTTTTCCACAATGAGGGAAACTAGCTGCTGTGGACTTGTAACTACCACAATGCCGTCAACGGTAATGGACTGGAAGACGGTCAAAGGCACATCTCCCGTTCCCGGTGGCAGGTCCACAAAGAGATAGTCGATGTTGTCCCAGAGGACGTCGCTGTAAAATTGCTGAACTGTGTTGGCGATAATAGGTCCACGCCAAACAACAGGATCTGTCTCGTTTTCTAAAAGCAGGTTAATGGACATAACATGGATGCCCAGATGTTTGGTTTTGACAGGAAACATAACCTGGTCGTTGCTCTCGGCCTTTTCCGTGAGGCCAAAGGCGGTAGGAATGGATGGACCGGTAATATCCGCATCCAAAATGCCCACCCGGTAGCCTTTCTTGGCCAAGCTGACAGCCAAAAGTTCGGTTACAAGGGACTTGCCCACGCCGCCTTTTCCGCTGACTACACCAATGATTTTTCCGATTTTACTGCCCTGGCTGGGACTGGCCACAAGGCTCTTAGGATCACGGCTTCCGCAGTTTTGTCCGCAGCTTCCGCAGTCGTGTCCACAGCTACTCTGATCCTGACTCATAAAAATTACCTCCTAATTCCTTCAAGTATGGTGATAATGCAATAAGATGATTTTGCCACAGATTTTTATAAATTGCAATGCAAGACCCATAAACTTTGTATAAAAGACCTTTCCCTTTCTTGCGATAATGGCCTCCCTATGCTAAAATTATCTTAGATAGGTGGGCACTTTTTTGGGCTTATTAATTCTTATCACAAGGAGGATTTTTACATATGTATACAGTTCCGTTACAGGATTTTATCGACCAGATGCAGGTGACCAATCTGACACCGGAGATCGAGATTGACGAAATCGAAATCACCCAGACAGACACCAACCGACCTGCCCTTCAGCTGGCCGATTTCTTTGACTATTTTGACAATCACAGAGTCCAGATTATTGGACAGGTAGAGTTTACCTATATGGAAAAAATCGGCGTGGAGCGAAGCGCTGAGATGATTGAAAAAATCATGTCCTACCGGGTGCCTTGTATTGTATTTTGCAGGGACCTGCCAGTGGAGGAAAAGTTTTTGGAAATCGCCAAGAAAACAGGAATTCCAATTCTTAGTTCCGACAAGGACACCTCATCTTTTTCCGCAGAGGCAACTCGCTGGCTCAAGGTGGAGCTGGCCCCTAGAATCAGTATCCACGGCGTTTTGGTAGATATTTACGGCGAGGGTGTTCTGATTACAGGAGAGTCTGGAATCGGTAAATCTGAGGTGGCTCTGGAGTTGATTCACCGCGGACACCGCCTGGTTTCCGACGACGTGGTGGAGATCAAAAAGGTTTCTGACGCAGAGCTGATTGGTTCCGCCCCAGAGATTACCCGCCACTTCATTGAGCTTCGAGGCATTGGAATCATTGATGCCAAGACCCTCTTTGGTGTAGAGAGTGTAAAAAACAACCAGAGAATTGACCTGGTAATCAATCTGGAGGAGTGGAACAAGGAGCAGGAGTACGACCGCATGGGACTCGAGGAGGATTATATCGAGTACTTGGGCAACAAGGTGGTATGCCACAAGATTCCAATTCGCCCAGGTCGAAATGTGGCCATTATCTGCGAGTCCGCAGCCGTTAACTTCCGCCAGAAAAAGATGGGTTACAACGCAGCGCGTGAGCTCTACAATCGAGTGACCAACAACTTGACCAATTCATAATCAGATTCAGGCTTGAAACGGAGGCGTAAAACATGTCCAACTTTTATGTAGGAGTAGATGTGGGTGGAACCACAGTGAAAATCGGGATTTTTTCCCATGTGGGAGAACTTTTGGAAAAATGGGAAATTCCCACCAGAACAGAAAATGACGGGGAATTTATTTTACCTGACATTGTAAATAGCATTGAGGCCAAAAGAGAAGAGAGGGGCGGCAACATCCTGGGCATAGGCATGGGAATTCCAGGACCTATGACAGAGGATGGGGTAGTCCTTAAGTGTACCAACTTTGGCTGGGGCGTTTTTAATGTGAGAAATACCATGGCAGACATGACTGGCGTGGGCAAGGTCAAGGTGGGAAATGATGCCAATGTGGCGGCCCTCGGCGAGGTTTGGAAGGGAGGCGGCCGCGGCCACGACTCCATCGTTATGGTAACTCTGGGAACCGGAGTTGGAGGCGGCATTATCCAAAATGGCAAGGTCATGACAGGAAGCCAGGGGGCGGCCGGAGAAATCGGCCACATCAAGGTGGAGTTTAACAATCCTGCCCAGTGCGGCTGCGGCTGCAAGGGCTGTCTTGAGACCTATGCCTCTGCCACAGGAATTGTCCGCATGGCCAAGGAGAATTTGCCAGACAAGTCTAAACTGGCAGACTTAGAGGAGATTACGGCCAAGGAGGTCTTTGACCAGGCCAAGGCCGGTGATCAATATGCTATGTCAGTGGTGGACCGTTTTGCCAGATACCTGGGCATCGCCCTCAGCAACATCGCCCATGTAGTGGACCCTGAGGCCTTTGTCATCGGTGGCGGCGTGTCTGCGGCGGGACCGATTATTACGGACCTTGTGAGCAAGTACTACAACGAATATGCCATGTATGCCCTTAAGGACAAGGAGTTTCACCTGGCAGAGCTTGGCAACGATGCGGGAATTTACGGCGCTGTCCGCATGGTGCTTTTTTAGAAGAAAATAAACGAAGTGGAGATAGACATGATTGAATTGAGAAATGAGCCCCTGTCGGCTCATACCAGTTTTCGCATTGGAGGACCGGCAGATTATTATCTGATACCAGAGACGGTTGAGGACCTTGTAGAGGCCTTGGATATGGCCAGGGAAAAGGAACTTCCCTTTTATATTTTGGGCAAGGGCAGCAATGTGCTTTTTTCCGACCAGGGCTTTCGCGGCCTGGTGATTGAGATCGGCAAGGGACTTTCCCGGATAGATATTTTGGAGGATGGCAAGGTCAGAGTTCAGGCGGGAGCCTCCATGGCGGCCATGGCCAACCGCTTAGCAGAAAAATCCCTGGCGGGCTTTGAGTTTGCCAGTGGAATCCCAGGCAGTTTGGGCGGTGGTATCGCCATGAATGCCGGGGCTTATGGCGGGGAGATTAAGGACTGCATTTTGTCCGCCAGGGTTTTGACCCCAGAGGGGCAAATCAAGGAGCTGGCATTAGAGGAACTAGAGCTGGGATACAGAACCAGTATTATTCAGAAAAAGGACTATATTGTCTTAGAGGCCTGCTTCCAGTTCCAAAAGGGGGATGAGACGGCTATTCGGGCCCTGATGAAGGATTTAAATGGCAGGCGAAAGGAAAAACAGCCCCTGGAATTTCCAAGTGCAGGAAGCACCTTTAAGAGACCGGAGGGCTATTTTGCCGGCAAGCTGATTCAGGACGCGGGACTTTCTGGCTACACCGTGGGTGGAGCCCAGGTGTCAGAAAAGCACTGCGGCTTTGTGATTAACAGGGGAGGAGCCAGTGCCAAGGATGTTATGGACCTGATTCAGGATGTAAAGGACAAGGTTTATGAGGCCTTTGGCGTGGAGCTAGAGCCTGAGGTAAGGCTGATCCCTGAGGAGGGTTTTTCCAGAAAGTAAAGAAAGGCGTAGAAGGTGGGCGGATTAGATTGAGACATAAGGAGGTCGATGGAGATGAGATTTGTAATTGTGACAGGAATGAGTGGGGCAGGTAAGAGTTCTGCCATGAAAATCCTTGAGGATGATGGGTATTTCTGTGTGGACAATTTGCCAGTTTCCCTCCTGCAAACCTTTGTGACATTGATGGAGGGGTCCAGCGAGCAGTTAGACCGGGTTGCCCTGGGCCTGGATATAAGAGCGGGAAGTTCTGCTATTGCTGAGGCGGGCCCTGCTATTTCTACCATGAGAAAAGAGGGTTATCCTCTGGAAATTCTCTTTTTGGAGGCGGACCAGAAGGTCCTTGTAAAGCGCTACAAGGAGACTAGGAGAATGCATCCTCTGGGCAACGGAGGCAGGGTGGATTCCGCCATTGAGGAGGAGGCCCACCTGCTGAGAGACCTGAGAAAGCAGGCGGACTATATTATAGACACCTCCAACCTTCTCATCCGCCAGCTCAAGCAGGATCTGGATCGGATTTTTGTTAAGGACGAGGACTTTTGTAACTTTTACCTGAACTTCGTGTCCTTTGGTTTCAAGTACGGAATCCCATCGGATGCGGATCTGGTCTTTGATGTGAGATTTTTGCCAAATCCATTTTATGTGGACAGCCTAAAGCCTTTGACGGGAAATGACAAGGATGTTTACGACTTTGTTATGGCGGATGAAAAGGCGGGAATCTTTTTGAACAAGCTAAGGGATATGCTGGAATTTTTGGTGCCTAATTACATTGCAGAGGGCAAGACCCAATTGGTGGTGGCCATTGGCTGTACCGGTGGCAAACACAGGTCGGTCACCCTGACTAATGCCATATACAAGGAGTTTGAAAAATCCAACTACGCCAGCAGGAAGGAACACAGAGATATTGAAAAGGATCGGGTGAGAAATAATGTCATTCGCCAGTAGGGTTAAGAAAGAATTACAGGAACAAATAGGAAAGTCAAAGCACTGCCAACTCGCGGAGTTGGCAGCTTATTTTTCTGTCTGCGGGTCTGTGGTCATGAAGGAAGACGGCAGCCTGGAGTTGGACTTTCAAACAGAAAACTTGACAGTCATTGAAAAAAGTTATATTTTATTTAGGAAGGCTTTACGCACGGTTCCGGATATGTCGGTCCGGGGAGAGCACCTTCATACCTTAATGATCAGGGATGAAGAGGATGCCCTTCGATTCATGAATGCCATAGACATAGAGGGTGGAGATCTTTTGGTGGCAGATTCCGTGATTGAACGACAGTGCTGTAAACGAGGGTTTTTGAGAGGTATATTTGTTGCAAATGGGTCGATTAACGATCCGAATAATGGGTATCATTTGGAGATTGTAGCTGGCCCGCAGGAATTTGCCCTGCGGATACAGCAGATCATTCAATCCTTCCAAGTGGAAGCAAAAATTGTAGAGCGAAAAGACACCTATTTTGTCTACATGAAGGACGGGGCAGCTATAGTTGACTTTCTAAATATCATCGGAGCCCACAAGGCGCTGATGGAATATGAGAATGTTCGTATTCTCAAGGAGATGCGCAACACGATCAATAGAAAGGTCAATTGTGAGACTGCAAATATCAAAAAAACGGTTTCCGCCGGCACTAGACAGGTGGAGGATATTCAGTTCATTCATGACACTATAGGCTTCGGTAGCCTGTCGGATTCCCTGGCTCAGATCGCCAGAGTCCGTCTGGACAATCCGGACATTTCGCTAAAAGAATTGGGTGAATTACTGGATCCACCGATTGGAAAATCGGGAGTGAACCACCGGCTGAGAAGACTCAGTCAAATAGCAAAAACACAACGTGAAAAAACACAAAATGGAGGAAAGATATGATTAGAAGAAATATCGACGTTGAAGTCGCTGAAGGCAGCGGCAGACCCATAGCAATGCTGGTTCAGGTAGCTAGTAAGTACAAGAGCAGCATTAACATTTGTCAGGGAAACAAAACAGTAAATGCTAAGAGCATCATGGGAATGATGACCTTGGGACTGGCTTCTGGACAACAATTAGAAATTACAGCAGATGGTGAGGATGAAGACGTCGCTATGACAAGTATCGAAGACTATTTGTCTGGGAAATAATCACTCAGCTAATTGAATAAGAAGTAAGAAATTCTAAGGGCGATCTTAAGTCGCCCTTTTTCCAACGATAAAAAGGGGTAGAACCATGGAGTTTACACATTTACATGTCCATACAGAGTACAGCTTATTGGACGGTTCCAGCAAAATTTCAGAGATTGTAAAGAGGGCCAAGGAACTGGGCATGGACAGCCTGGCCATAACAGACCACGGGGTTATGTACGGTGTCATTGACTTTTACCGGGCGGCCAGGGAAGTGGGCATTAAGCCTATTATTGGCTGTGAAATCTACGTGGCTCCAGGTTCTCGTTTTGACAGGGAGCCGGGCCGGGGAGGGGACGACAGCCGTTACCACCACCTGGTTCTTTTGGCGGAAAATAACAAGGGTTATCACAACCTGATGAAAATCGTATCCAAGGGCTTTACCGAGGGATTTTACTACAAGCCAAGGGTGGACTATGAGGTTCTTGAGGAGTACAGTGAGGGCATTATCGCCCTGTCCGCCTGCCTGGCAGGTGTGGTTCCCTACATGCTGAGAAAGGGCCTCTATGAGGAGGCCAGGCAGGAGGCTCTGAAACTGGAGAAAATCTTTGGCAAGGGGAATTTTTTCCTGGAGCTTCAGGACCATGGCATTCCGGAACAG
>JAILSA010000003.1 GCA_024697885.1 Eubacterium sp.
TGAGGCCAATAAGTGGCAGTATGTCACCCTGGTAGTTGACGGAAGTCAGCAGGGCTCCACTACTAAGACTGTAAAGGCAACTCTTTATGTCAACGGTATTGCCGTACAGACCGGCGATGTGGCCAAGGGAATTATGACCAACTCCGGAGCAAGACTTTTCTTTGGTGTCAATGCCTGGGATACTATTTTCAAGGGAGCCTTAGACGATGTCCTTCTCTACAACAGAGCTTTGGACGCCGGAGAGGTTCAGGCCCTGGCAACAGGCTATGCCACAGCAAGTTCTCTGACTAAGGCGGAGGAGAGCCAGTCCACAGACAAGAAGACAGACACTTCTACAAGCACAGCCACAGACAATAAGGCTACAACAACTACAACAACAACGACAAGCACTGCAAACTCTACCTTGAAAAAAGCCACTATCAAAGTAAAGAAAGGCAAAAAAGCAGTGAAGAAGGTAACTCTGAAAAAGGGCAAAAAGGTAACCCTTAAGGTTTCTGTCAATTCCAAGGGCAAGCTGTCCATGAAGAAATTGACCAAGAAGCAGAAAAAGATTGCCAAGGTTACATTTAAGAAGGGCAAATTAAAAATTAAGGCCAAGAAAAAAGGAAGCTTTAAGATTACCCTCAAGGCCAAGAAAACTTCAAGCTACAAAAAGGCTACAAAGAAGATTAAGGTAAAAGTAAAATAAGCTTTTTCCGGCCCTAAGGAAGTAAGAGAGAGAAGAGTCAGCCAGATCTAAAAATCTGGTTGGCTTTTCTTTTTGCGTAAAAAAATAAACAAAGACCGTAAAATGTCATATTGTGGCTGATTAACATATTAGTTAAAATATTAACTAGAAAAATTCCAGAACGGAGGGAGTCTATGTTTATGAAAAAAATGCTCGCTGGATTTTTATCCCTGGCCATGTTGGCTGGAATAGGTCCAGTAGCGCAACCGGCGACTGAGCTCAAGGCAGCAGAAAGTCCCAAAGAAATCACTTTAGAAAAGACAGAATTTAGCAACCCAATCGGTAGCTATGACACAGATGGCAATATGATTTACGGTGGAGATCCATCCATCTTGGTGGACGGAGATACAGTTTATCTCTATGTAGGTCATGACACATCAACTGGCAACGACTACTACATGCCAGACTGGATGTGCTATTCCACCAAGGATTTGAAGAACTGGAAGTACGAAGGTATCTTCATGTCCGGTGACAAGGATGCCATCAGCTGGGCCAGATCAGGTCACGATGCCTGGGCCAGCCAGGTAATGAAGTATAACAACAAGTACTACTTCTACTACTGTACCTGGGATACCACAGCATCAGGAAAGCAGTCCATCGGAGTGGCAGTATCTGACAGCCCGACAGGCGGTTTCAAAGATATTGGAAACTCTTTGGTAAAGGGTAATTTTACCAATCCTCAGGCCTCTGACTACGACGATATCGACCCAACTGTCTGGGTGGATGAAGACGAGGACGGAGTGGAGCACCGCTATCTTGGATGGGGCAACAGCTACTTCTTCATCTGTGAGCTCAACGAGGACATGACAAGTGTTAAGGACTTAAACGGAGATGGTAAAATCACCTTCGGAAGAGAGCAGGATGGGGCTAGTAGAAAGACAGCAGATATTATCCAGAAGGATGTTAGGGGCAAAATGTACACAGAGGCTCCTTACTTCTACCGTCGCCAGGACGAGGAGGGCAATTACACAGGAGCTTACTATCTCTTCTATGCTACCAACTGGCGAGAGGCTTTAGGTTACACAACTTTTGAAAACAATATGATTGATGACTCTTGGGGCAACACAAATCAGATTATGGACCCTACGGTTACATCTAATACCAACCACCCGGCAGTTTTTGACTTTAAGGGTAAGACCTACATGGTATACCACAACGGTTCCCTGCCAGGAGGAAGTGGTTACAGAAGAAGTCCATGTATTACAGAGATTAACTTTAACGCGGATGGCAGCATCAAGTTTATGGAGGATACTGCAACAGGACTCTTTGGAACAACATCACTTTTGTATACCTACGACGGAAGTTTCTTCTCCCATAAGGAGTTGAAACTGTCTAATATTTACAACAATGACCTCTATCCAATTTTGGATTTAGAGGTGGGAACCTATTCTACCAAAGATGACTTGAATGCTCGCTGGGCCATCATGCCTGGTAAGGCAGACAAGACCAAGGATTCCTATGTTTCTCTTCAGTCAGAGAACAAACCTGGTCTCTATGTAACAGTAGACGATGATGAGAGCGTAAAACTGGCTCAGGATTATGACTTTACTGCCAAGGAAGCGACAGCTAAGAAGCAGACCTTTAAGACTGTTGAGGGTCTGGCAGACAGCAAGGGAGTTTCCTTCGAAAGTCTCTCTAAGCCGGGCAAATACCTGACGGTATTTAATGGCAAAACTTACCTGACATCAGGTAATATGAAAGAGGCGGCAACCTTCTACCAGAATGTTAAGCCTAACAATGAAATCAGCACAAAATCTTCTGACAACAGTCTGAAGAGCATCAGCGTAGATGGCAAGGCCTGCACCTTAAACAATGGCAGATATGAGTGCGAGGTCGGAGCTGACACAAGTTCTGTAGAGATCAAGGTTGAGACTTCAGATTCCAACGGTGTTGTTGTTGTCAACGATGCTCTTGTGGACACTGGGGTGACAAAAGTCAATGTGAATTCCGCTTTCAATCAGTATAATATTAAGGTTTTTGCCGCTGACGGAAGTGAGAAAGAAACCGCTAAGCTTTTGATCAAAAAGACCAAGGACTTTAGTAATGTAAGCTTTGGTTCAGATCCAGTTATCAGATTTGGATTCGAGGATAATTCCAACCTTACAGCCGTATACAAGGGATTAGATACACCGGAAGCTTCCAGCCCAAGTTATACCATTAACAAGGGTGCTGGCATTAGGGGCAACTGCCTTTACTTAGCAGGAGATCAGGGAGTTGACTTAGGAAGTGCCAATGCTTTGGGCGACAGCTACACTATTTCCTTCTGGGTTAATCCAGAGGTGGTAAACGGCAGTGTTGATCCAGTTTTGGCAGGGGGAACTTTTTCCCCAGAATATTGGTTGAACCTGACTTGCGACGCCAAGATTTGGTCTAAGAAAACAGACTATATCAGTACAACAGCGGCAAATGCCTACAAGGCGAACCAGTGGAATCACATTGTCTTGACAGTGGATGCATCCTCTGGAAACACTGCTACATCTAAGGGTAAACTCTATCTCAATGGAAAATTGATTTCTCAGGGTAATGTGGCTGCTGGTATTATGAGTCAGTCAGGTGCCAGAATTTTCCTGGGAGTAAATGGATGGGATGCTTACCTTAAGGGAAGCTTTGACGAACTCCTTGGCTTCAACCGCGTTCTCTCCAGTGAGGAGATTGAAGCCCTTTCCTACGACAAGTTTGGCGCTGCTTCCTCTGGCTCACAGGCAAATGACAAAAAGGATGAGACAGGTACAAGCGCAAGCACAGGAACTTCTACATCAGAATCTAAGGCAAGTCTCAAGACTGCAAAGATTAAGGTGAAGAAGGGCAAAAAATCTGTGAAGGCAGTAACCATCAAAAAGGGCAAGAAAGTAACCCTTAAGGTTTCTGTCAATTCCAAGGCCAAGCTGTCCATGAAGAAGCTGACCAAGAAGCAGAAAAAGATTGCCAAGGTAACCTTTAAGAACAAGAAGTTACAGATCAAGGCCAAGAAAAAAGGAAGTTTCAAGATTAAGCTGACAGCCAAGAAAACTTCAACCTACAAGAAGGCTACTAAGACTATTAAGGTGAAAGTTAGATAAAATCTTTTCATGATATCCTAAATCCAAGTTCCATCAGGGAGACTTGGCTCAGGGGGAGGATTCTCTCCCTGAGATATAATAAGGCTACAGAGAGCACCATTTGAGAGCAGAAGTCCCAAGGGACAGGCACTCAGATGGTGCTTTCTAATTAGAAATTTAACCAAAAATAATGAACAAAGACCGTAAAAAAGTCGCCTTGTTTAGGGGAAAAATTTTATATAGAATAAGAGTTATATCATAAACTAAGAATGGAGGATATCAATGTTTGTAAAGAAATTGATGGTAGGTCTTTTATCTCTGGCTATGGTGGCTTCGGTATGTCCGAACCTGGTTCAGCCTGCGACTGAGATTAAGGCCGCAAGTAGTCAAAAAGAAATCACCCTGGATAAGACAGAATATTTAAATCCCATCGGTGGATATGACACAGATGGCAATATGATTTACGGTGGTGACCCATCTGTCCTGGTGGACGGGGATACTGTTTATCTCTATGTAGGTCACGACACCTCAACAGGTGACAGCTATCTCATGCCTGAGTGGATGTGCTATTCCACCAAGGATTTGAAGAACTGGACCTACGAAGGTGTTATTATGGGTGCGGACAAAAAGTCCGTCACCTGGGCAAACACAGGCACAGATGCCTGGGCTGGTCAGGTTATGAAATATAATAACAAATACTATTTTTATTACTGCACCTGGGATTCTACAGCTTCAGGAAAGCAGTCTATTGGTGTGGCTGTTTCTGACAGTCCAACAGGTGGATTCAAGGATATCGGTCAGCCATTGGTAAAGGGAACTGTGACTACAGGCGAGTCCTCTACCTGGAACGATATTGATCCTACTGCCTGGATTGAGACAGACTCTAAGGGCGTAGAGCACCGCTACCTGTCCTGGGGAAACGGCAAGGTTTTTGTCTGTGAGCTCAACGAGGATATGATTTCTGTCAAGGACGTAAACGGAGATGGAAACATTACTTTTGGTACTCAGGCCGCTGGTAAGACCAGTGCTGATGTGGATATTATTGAGAAGGATGTATCTAAGCTCTCCTTTACAGAGGCTCCATGGATTTACCGTCGTCAGGACAGCGAGGGTAAGTACACAGGAGACTACTATCTATTCTATGCCACAGGATGGCGTGAGGGATTAGGATATGCCACTACAGATGATTTGATGGATGGTGCATTTTCTGCTTCTACTTATCTGATGGCACCAACTACTACCTCTAACACCAACCATCCAGCTATTTTTGATTTCAAGGGCAAGACCTATATGATTTACCACAATGGTTCTATGCCAGGGGGAAGCGGATTCCGCAGAAGTCCTTGTATTGTGGAACTCAACTTCAATGAGGATGGAAGCCTGGACAAGATGGAAGAGACTGCCGTGGGAATTAATGGAAAGACCTCTCTTCTTTATTCTTATGATGGAAGTCTGGTATCCCATGAGAAGTTTACCAACTCTTCCACTGATGATTCCTACCCATATGTAAATGTATCCGTAGGTGCTTATTCCACCAGCGCTGATTTCAATGCTAAATGGGCTATTAGCGCAGGAAAAGCAGATGCCAGCAAGGATTCCTATGTATCTATTCAGTCAGAAAATAAACCTGGCCTCTACATCACAGCCAATGATGATGGCAGTGTGAGCCTGGCACAGGATTACGATTTTACTGCCAAGGCAGAGACTGCCAAGAAGCAGACCTTTAAGACCGTAGAAGGCCTGGCAGACAGCAAGGGCGTCTCCTTTGAAAGTCTGTCTCAGGAAGGCAAATACCTGACTATGGTTAATGGAAAACTATACCTGTCTTCAGGAAGCAAGGCAAAGGCTGCAACCTTCTATCAGGATGAAGAGCCAAGCAATTCCGGATCCAGTGCAGGAGCCAGCACAAATGACCTGAAGGGAATTTCTGTGGAGGGCACTGCCTGTGATATTTCAGGAAGTGAGTGCACAGTAAATGTGGCTTGTGATAAGAAAACAGTTGCTGCCAAAATTGAGACAAGTGACAGCAAGGGAGCCGTTGTTATTAACGACTCTATCCTGGTTGACGACGACGGAACAGTTAATTTGTCCGCATCTTCCTTCTCCACAGAGTATACCATTAAGGTATTTGCAGAGGACGGAAGCCTGACTAAGACAATGACCTTAAAACTTGAAAAAGATTATTCCACTTATGTATTTGGCAAGGATCCAGTTTTGTCCTTCACCTTTGAAGATGAGTCAGGACTCTCTGCAGTGACCAAGGGACTTCCTCCAGCAGAGGTGGATCCAGCCTACTTTATTACAGAGGACAATGCCGTTTGTGGCGCCAGCCTCTATCTTCCTGGCAGCCAGGGAGTAGATTTGGGAAGTGCCAACAAGTTGGGAAATTCCTATTCCATTTCCTTCTGGGTAATGCCAAGCAAGGTGAATAGCAATGTTGACCCTGTCTTTGCCGCAGGAACCTTCACACCAGAGTACTGGTTGAACTTAACCTGCGATGCCAAAATCTGGTCCAAACACAGCAACTACTATGCCACTACAGCGGCCAATGTCTACAAGGCAGGAGAGTGGAATCACATCCTTCTTACTGTAGATGGAGATACAGCGGGAACAGCCGCTGGCACCGTAAATGGTAAGCTTTATGTCAACGGAGCCCTGGTTTCTGAGGGTGATGTGGCAGATAAGATTATGACCCAGTCCGCAGCCAGACTTTACCTGGGTGTCAACGGATGGGATGCCTACCTTCAGGGTTACTATGATGAGGTTCTTTGCTTTGACCGCGTTCTGAGCGATGAGGACATTCAGGTTCTGAGCTCCAATCTGGTAAACTCTCAGTACTTTGAGGAGAGAGCTAAGGCAGCTAGTACAAGCGCAACTGCCACACCAACACCTAGCACATCAGGTGCAAGTAGCACAAGCAATACAAGTACAACAAGCAGCACTTCTAACTCCAGCTTGAAAAAAGCTACCATCAAGGTTAAGAAGGGCAAAAAGGCAGTGAAGAAGGTAACCATCAAAAAGGGCAAGAAGGTAACCCTTAAGGTTTCCGTAAACTCCAAGGCCAAGCTGTCCATGAAGAAGCTGACCAAGAAGCAGAAAAAGATTGCCAAGGTAACCTTTAAGAGCAATAAGTTAAAGATCAAGGCAAAGAAAAAGGGAAGCTTTAAGATTAAGCTGACAGCCAAGAAAACTTCTACCTACAAGAAGGCTACTAAGACCATTAAGGTTAAAGTAAAATAAAATATTATTTGCAAGATCAGGATTCCCACCGGGCCCAAAAGCTTGGTGGGAATTTTTTTCACCTGTTATCACTTTTCAAAACTTCGGATATGGGGTATAGTATACAAGTCAGTTATTAGCAATAGAGCAAAGGGTATTTCTATGAAGAAGATTTTTACAAAACTTGATATTTTTATATGGATTATCCTGCTTCTTCTTGGCCTGGCCCTGTCTTTTTTTATTCTGGGACAGCCTCTTAGCAGTGAGGTCACAGCCTCGGACTTGGAGCTTTGGGTCATTGAGGACAATCAGGTAATCGGACGCTACCCCCTAGACCAGGACACCCTAGTGGAAGTGGGGGAGGGAGCCCACAACAAGTTTCAGATTAAGGGGGGCAGGGTCTCCATGGTGGAGGCGGATTGCGGGGACCAAACCTGTGTGAAGATGGGGGAGATTTCCAAAATAAACGAGACCATAGTCTGCCTGCCCCACAAGTTGGTCCTAAAGATTTCCTCCAAAGAAAAAGAAGGGGAGGTGGATATCATTGCCAAATAGAAAAACAAGCTTAATTGCCAAGAACGGAATCTATGTGGCCCTGGCATTTTTGTTTAGCTACATTGAGGCCCTTTTTCCCCTGCCCATCCCCTTTCCGGGAGTTAAGCTGGGGCTGGCTAACTTAGTAATTATTATTATTTTATATCGAGATGGATTCTTTAATGCCCTGGGGATTTCCCTGGTGCGAAACCTCCTAAATGCCCTGACCTTTGGCAGCCTCTTTGGCCTCTTTTACAGTCTGGCAGGCAGCATCTTAAGCCTCCTTGCCATGTGGGGCCTAAAGTCCCTCTACGACTATTTGGGAAAAAGGAACAAAGAAAAAACCAGCAGCCCCACGGATTCATTAATAACCGTGAGTATGCTGGGTGGAATTATTCACAACGGGGGACAGTTTTTGGTGGCGGTCCTTTTGGTGACCCTGGATTCTGTGATCCGCTACCTGCCTTTTTTGTACTTTGCAGGCCTTATTGCCGGTCTCTTAATTGGCATTGTGGCAAAGCTTGTAATCAGACGAATTAAATAAATTTGCGATGGGGACTAGGCCTTGACCTGGTCCTCTTTTTTGCTTTTAAGGGATAAAAAGGATGGCTTAATGTTGGACCTTGGACAGGTGAGGGTACATTTGCCGCAGCTGATGCACTCTCCGTCCCGGAGGCTGTCCTCCCCTAGCTTGACCTGGACCGGACACTGCATCTGGCAGGCCTTACAGCCCTTGATGCACTGGCTCTTATTCCTTCTCAGACTTATAATTGGCAGATTGGGAATAAAGGAAAAAATAGCTCCCAAAGGGCAGAGAAACTGGCAAAAAAATCTTTCCTTCAGAGCCATGCCCACCAAAATAACAAGCAGGAGAATGGCGGAGTAGAGATAGGTGGCAAAATCCGCCTTGCCCTGAATCAGCATGGAGTAAAAGGTCCAGGGACTGTAGCTTGTCACAAGATCCGACCTCTTGAAAAAGCAGAGGCTAAGGGTGGCAAGTAAAACCAGATATTTTAATTTCTGCAGGTGGGGGATGGCCTTGGCGGGAATCTGAACCCACTTCTTTTTTGTCTTTTTTTGAATCCACTGGGCCAGCTGATAAATCCAGTCTCCAATGGCGCCAAAGGAGCAGGCCCAGCCACAGAATATTCTTCCGGCAAAAAAGGTCAGGCCACAGAGAATCACCAGTCTGGAGACGAAGATGGAAGAGAAGTCTATGACCTTTCCGGCCCCCAGAGCCAGGAAGATTTCCTTGGCGCCTGCGTAGGCCTGAGAAAAGAGATAGGGGAAAAATAGGAAAAATAAAATTTGGGTCAGTATTCTTGATACCTTCAAAATCATTTGCTTTTTCTTTTTGTTTTTCACTGGTGTCCTCCCTTTATGTCTCTTGGCCTAATTGGCATGTTCACTGTCCTTCAGGGCTTTTTTCACCCCTTCTATGATTCCGTTTGAGGTTAGGGTGGCACTGCTTACAATGTCCACATCTGCCGTCTGAAAATCAATCATGTCTGGAATCAGGACCTTTT
>JAILSA010000069.1 GCA_024697885.1 Eubacterium sp.
CCTATATACTATTGGCTATAATGATTATATATTTCCTGGAGACGCCAATGATAAATCAGGATGACCGGTTTTATATTATGAGAATAGGAAAAAAATCCTGGGTCATTGTAGAGATTTTGGGTGTGTTGATTGCTTCTATAATTTGGATTTTCCTGATTAATGTTATGGGTTGCATAGCAAGTGCTGGCAACATGGATTGGACGGATTGGAGAATATATCCCAACAATATGGCCTGTATGCTAATTTACCTAATGGGATATACTTGCATAGGATTGGCAGTATTATTATTCCATCTTCTCAATATAAAAGCCTTGGGAACGGCTATTATAACAACTCTTATGTTGTTGGAACGATTTATCCTATATGTACTTCCCAATAATATCGGCTTATTTCTTGAGGATGAAAAAATGGTAAAAGTTGTAAATATGGTGAAGAAAGTCACCTTTATGGGTCGATTGGAAAGTGGTTATTTGAGCAATAACCTACACTCGAGCATAATTTATTTTGGGGTTCTGGCGGCAGTTTTAATCGCCTTGAATCTCATTTACGTAAAAAAACATGAAATTGGATAAGGAGAAAGGGTTAGAGAGTATGATTGAATTATCAAATGTGACAAAAACCTTTAAAAATGAGACAGTTTTGAAGGAAACTACAGTTTCCTTTGAGCAGGGAAAAATCATTGGAATTGTAGGAAGAAATGGGTCGGGAAAAACAGTGCTTTTGAAGATTATCTGTGGACTTCTCAGCCCTAGCACAGGCAGCGTTGTGGTGGCAGGAAAAAGAATTGGAAAAGATGAAGACTTTCCGTCTGACATCGGAATTATTATTGAGACCCCAACATTTATTTCCTATCAATCTGCCTTTGCAAACTTGAAGAATTTGGCAGTCATTCGGGGAAAAATCAAGGACCAGAGAATTAAAGAGGTTATACGAATGGTAGGACTTGACCCAGAGGATAAAAAAAGAGTGGGTAAATTTTCCCTGGGTATGCGTCAGCGCCTGGGAATCGCCCAGGCCATCATGGAAGATCCTGGCCTTCTTGTTATGGACGAGCCTATGAATGGTTTGGACAAGGAGGGAGTGGAGGATATGCGCAAGCTCTTTAAGGACCTAAAGGAAGAGGGAAAGACCATTTTGATCTGTAGTCACAATGCAGAGGACATCGATATTTTGTGTGATCAGGTATTTGAGATGGAAAAGGGAGTTTTGACCAAAATCAGGTAAAAACTAGCTTTCCAAAAATTTCTTGTAGGTCAGGTCAATGCCAAAGGCGCCTAGAGGTGCGGTGATTAAAATGGCAATGACAGAGACAGTCAGGACGGTTTGGCCGCAGGCTAGACCCATGGCTAGAGGGAGTCCGCCGATGGCAGCCTGGACTGTGGCCTTTGGCAGGTAGGCCAACATGCAGAAGAGTCGTTCCTTCATGTTGAGCTTGGTGCCAAGGACGCAGATAAAGACTCCGACCATACGAAATACCAGGACGCCTAAGAGGAGAACCAGGACCTTTAGACCAGCGGATTTGGCGCTGTCAATGGCGATGGAAGCTCCTACCAAAACGAAAAGGAATATTTCGGCAATTTTCCATATTTGATCAAAGCCTTGGGAGAGTTTAACTGCCAGGGCTTTATTTTTTTTGCGGATGGCGCTGCCCATGGCCATAATGGCAATGAGGGCGGCAAAAGGAAGCCAGGAATATTTTTCCTCCAGGAAATTCAAGAGGAAGGAAACAGTCAGGAGAAGGATTACCTGGATGACTGGACTGGTGGAGATTTTGTCCATCCAAAGGGTAAAGACCATGCCTGCCAAAATTCCCACCAGGATTCCAAGGACTATGGAGATTGGTATGTTCACAAAGCGCATGACAGACAGACTTCCTCCCTGGGCCAGGCCGGTGAAGGTGGTGAACATGACGATGACAAAGACGTCGTCCACTGAGGCTCCTGCCAGGATCATCTGTGGGATTCCCTGCTTGCAGCCGTAGCCCTCGTCAATGAGTTTAATCATGCGGGGAACTACAACGGCCGGAGAGACGGCTCCCACAACGGCGCCCAAAATAGCGGAGTCAATGAGGGAGAGTCCCAGAAGTTTTGGGGCCAAAAGAATCATCCCCAGGATTTCAAAGCAGGCTGGGACAAAGCACATGAGGATGGCTGGTCGTCCCACCTTTTTTAAATCTTCTATATTGAGTTTCAGGCCTGCCCGGATGAGAATGACAATCAGGGCAATGCGTCGGATTTGGGTGGATATACTTAGAATAGAAGGATCAATCCAGTTTAAGAGGTGTGGCCCTATGAGGATTCCGGCGATAATCATGCCAAAAAGGCTGGGAAAATTGATTTTTTTGCAGAGGAAGCCAAAGAAAAGGCCTGATAAAATAATACTTGCTAAGCTAACTA
>JAILSA010000090.1 GCA_024697885.1 Eubacterium sp.
CCGAAAAATCAAGAAAACAGGCGCCGAGATTGGGCCTCGACGCCTGGCATTTTTCAGGTCTAAGTTCAAAATCAGTCTCTTATTATTTCGTCACCACTGTGGACATAGTTTAGCCTTTTTCCCAAAATGTTTTTCATGATTTCATAGGCCGGCAAACCTGTGCAGTGACATGTGACAAACTGACAGGGATAATTCTTCAATTCCCTGGCGATTTCCTCCACCTCTTTTATTTCATTTTCCCGGTAGTCCCTCTTTTTCATCAGGTGAAAACCGCTGATTACAAGATCCGGGTAGTCTCCGTACTTTTCCTTGTACTGGTCTAGAATGCTCAAAATTCCGTTGTGGGCGCAGCCAGAAATCAAAACCGCCCTGTCATCCTCCACAATTCTCAAATACTGCTCGTGGGCAAAATCATCCCTCACAAAGTCCTCTCCCTGACGGATCAAAAGTCTGGCATTGGAGGATGGCAAATCATGGGTCCTCTCCTTCATGGTAAAAAGGGAGAGTTCCGAATCAAGTTCTGCATCCCCCTCAAGGAACTCCACCTGGGCCAGCCCTGCAATCTCCGGGTCAATGCCTATATAGCGATAGCGGTCCCCCTCCGCCATGGCCCCGTCATCTGCATAGTAGGGTCCTGTGGCCTTCTTTTGCATATAAATCTTAGCCCTGGGATTCACCTGGCAAAAGGGGAGGATTCCCCCGCTGTGGTCGTAGTGGCCATGGCTCAAAATCAGGCTGTCCACCTGACTCAAATCAATCCCCATCCTCCTGGCATTTCTCAAGGTCACCTCCGATGGCCCCACATCCATCAGAAGTTTGTGCTTTTTGGTCTCAATATAAAAGGACAGGCCGTGGGCGTACTCGCAGCCCTCTCTTCCCTCTGTGTTCTCTATTAAATTAAATATTCTCATAAATGCAACCTCGCTTTCCCTAAACTCTAGTATACCCTCCCCTTCTTTTTCTTGTCAAAAAAAATGACATTTGCCAGCCCGAGTAGTATAATATTCTTATAAGTTTTCGGTTTGAATTTCGGGGATCGGCCCGATACAAAGGAGGCAGTTTATGGAAAAAAAGCTTCACTACAACAACGAAATTTTACATACCATCCTCATTGTGGATGACGAGGAAATTAACCGGGAGATTCTGGGGGCCATGTTAGAGGACAAGTACAAGCTTCTCTACGCCGCAGACGGAAACCAGGCCCTTGACCAGTTGAAAAAACACAAAAAACAGATTTCTCTGGTTCTTCTGGATTTGATTATGCCCGGGATGGACGGATTCCAGGTGATTCAGGCAGTCAAAGAGGACGACTCCCTGTCCCGCATTCCCATTATTGTCCTGACGGCAGAAAAGGATGCCGAGGTCAAGAGTATAGACCTGGGAGCTGTGGATTTTATTCCCAAGCCCTATGACATGCCAGAGATTATTCTCAGCCGCATCAACCGCATGATTGAGCTCTACGAGGACCAGTGCATTATCCAGTCCACAGAGCGAGACGAGTTGACCGGACTTTTTTCCAAGAATTTCTTTTATGAATACTCTAGTATGATGGAATCCTACCACCCAGAGAGGCCTATGGACGCAGTGGTTCTTAACATCGACCACTTCCACCTCCTAAATGAAATCTACGGACAAGAATTTGGGGACCAGGTCCTAAAGCAGCTGTCCCGGGTGATTAAGGCCTTTGCCAACAAGCACGAGGGAATTGCCGGACGCGGGGAGGGGGACAACTTCTTTATGTACCTCAACCACCAGAAGAATTACAACTACCTCTTCCGCCTCTTTAAGGAGGAGGTACTAGACCGATTTAAGTCCAGTCAAATTCACATCCGCACGGGAATCTGCTGCAAGACCGACGATACTCTTGATATAAAGACAATGTTTAGCCGGGCCAAAACCGCCTGCAATACCATTAAGGGCAAGTACAACCAAACCCTGGCTTATTTTGACGAGAACCTCCAGCGCAGGAAACTCTTTCAGGAGCAGTTGATTTTGGACATTAATACAGCCATTAATGAGAAACAATTTCTCCTCTACTACCAGCCAAAATACGCCATTCAGGGAGACCGGCCGGTTATGATGGGCTGCGAGGCCCTAGTCAGGTGGAAGCATCCTAAGTTTGGCATGATTTCCCCCAACCAATTTATCTCCCTCTTTGAGGCCAACGGCCTGATTCAGTTGGTGGACCGCTATGTCTGGGAGGAGGCCATGAGTCAGTCCAGAGACTGGCAGGAGGAATTTGGAACAGTGATTCCCATCTCCGTCAACGTCTCCCGCATCGACTTTTATGACACCCACCTGACCGAACACATTTTGGATTTGATCAAAAAATACAAGGTAAAGCCAAGAGACCTTCACCTAGAAATTACAGAGTCCGCCTACGCCGACAACCCTACCCACATTGCAGAAGTGGTAACCCACCTGCAGTCCAAGGGATTTATTATTGAATTAGACGATTTTGGATCTGGCTACTCCTCTTTAGGAGTCCTGTCCTCTATCCCAATTGACACCCTAAAGATCGACATGAAATTTATCGCCACCATGTTTGACGACAGCAAAAACAGGAAAATGGTGGAGATCATAATGGACATTGCCAAGATGCTAGAGGTGCCGGTAATCGCCGAGGGCGTGGAAAAAGAAGAACAATACAAGGCCCTAAAGGAAATGGGCTGCGACATGATTCAGGGCTTCTATTTCTCCAAGCCACTGACCGCCCAGGAGTTCACAGACTTCCTGCGCTCCCAGGCCAAGCCCCAACAATAGCAGAAATTAAAAGAGGAATTAACCCCTTTTTGCAGACTAAATTAGGGAAATTTTATTTTTTGGCAGGAATGTCAGCACTAGATAAGTATAATAAAACAGGAAGAGGCCAACCAGTGAGAGACTTAGGTGCGCATGCACCTCGTCTCGAGTC
>JAILSA010000135.1 GCA_024697885.1 Eubacterium sp.
TCCAAGATTTGATTAAATAAATTCATAATGTTATAATAAGAAAACATGTAGTAATCGGATGGAAGGGGATTTTTGTGGAAGAGAAAAAACACAAGAGAAGAGTGCGCTACAAGGGAACTCACCCGCGCTCATATAAGGAAAAATATAAGGAGCACAATCCAGAAAAATATGCAGACACCATAGCCAAGGTTATTGCCAAGGGTTCCACACCGGCGGGCATGCACATTTCCATTATGGTGGATGAAATCTTGGATTTTTTGCAAATTCAGCCCGGCCAAAAGGGGCTAGATGCCACCTTGGGCTACGGGGGCCACAGTCGCCGCATGCTAGAAAAGCTCCAGGGCCAGGGAAGGCTGATCGGCTTAGATATTGACCCGATTGAGTCCCAAAAGACGGAGGAGAGACTTCAAAAGGCGGGATTTGGACCGGATCTCTTTATCCGTGTTTTGACCAATTTTGCCAACATCGACCAGGTGGCCAGAGACTACGGCAAATTTGACTTTCTCCTGGCAGACCTGGGTGTGTCCTCCATGCAGATTGACAACCCGGAGAGAGGTTTTTCCTATAAGAATCACGGACCTCTTGACCTAAGACTTAATCCCCAGGAGGGAATTCCTGCCTCCAAGCGTTTGCAGGAGCTTAGCCAGGAGGAAATCCAGGGCATGCTTGAGGAAAACTCCGATGAGCCCTATGCCCAGGAACTAGCCAAGGCCATTTACAAAAATTCCCATTTTGGAAAGGAAATTTCCACCACCACGGATTTGAGAAATATAATTGAGACCACCATAGAGCCCTATAGTAAGGGTATGGGCCAGGGGGAGAAAAAGGATTTTTACAAAAAAACCTGTCAGAGGGTTTTTCAGGCCATTCGCATTGACATAAATAGCGAGTTTGAGGTCCTGGATGCCTTTTTGACAAAGTTGCCCCAGGTTATGAATCCCGGGGGAAGAATTGCTATTTTGACCTTCCACTCCGGAGAGGACCGCATGGTAAAAAAAGCCTTTAAGGCAGGAAAGAACCTGGTTTACCAGGAGGTGGCCAGGGATGTAATTCGCCCATCCAAGGAGGAGTGCGTGACAAATCCCAGATCTCGTTCCACCAAAATGAGATGGGCCATTGTGAAGGGAGAAGAGGCCTGATGCAGCGAAGACAAATCTTAATCACCGACTACAAGGACAAGATTTGCTGTGCCTATCTAGAGGGTGACAAGCCCTATGACCTTGTAATCCAGTCTCCAGAGGGGAGTCCGGACCGGGTGGGCAATGTTATCCTGGGCCGGGTGGAACATATTGTAAAAAACATTTCTGCCGCCTTTGTAAAAATCGGTGGAGGCCTGACTGCCTACCTGTCACTGACTCCGGACCAGTTAAAGAATCTCCGCTGCAATGATGAAGTTTTGGTTCAGGTAAAAAAGGCCGCCGTCAAAACCAAGAACGCCGTTCTAAGCCAAAGGATTGAACTGGTATATGAAAATTCCGTCATCTGCCTCTATAGAGACTCCGGCGGAATTTCCAAAAAGATCCAGGACCCTGTCCAAAAGGACCGCCTAAAGAAGCTTTTAGAAAAATACAGTGACTGTCCCTTTGGCCTGGTTCTTAGAACCAATGCAGCCACGGCTTCTGATGAGACCATGATTGCAGAAATTGACCAGGGAATCCAGACCATGGAGGCCATTTTACAGAGGTCCAAAACCTGCCAGGCTCCAGGACTTCTCATGGAGGCAAAGCCCTTTTACCTGGATTTTATCCAGTCCTATCAAAGGCAGGAGATTGACCGAATCGTCACTGACATGGCCCCTGTTTTTGATTTTTTACAAAAGGAGAATTACCCATGTCTGGAATTTTATGAGGACCCTGCTTACGAGTTGAAAAGGCTTTTTGGCCTGGAACAAAAGATTCAAAAGGCCCTGGACAAAAACATTTGGCTGTCCTCCGGGGGAAACCTTATTATTGAGCCCACAGAGGCTCTTACAGTGATTGATGTCAACACCGGCCGGGCCGTTGAGGGCAAGAGACAGGCCGAGACCACTTTTTTTAAAATCAACATGGAGGCGGCTAAGGAGTCGGCCAGACAAATCCGGCTTCGCAACCTGTCGGGAATGATTTTAATTGATTTTATAGATATGAAAGAAGAAGAACACGAGAGGGAACTGGTTTTTTATCTCAAACAAGAGCTGGCTAAGGACAAGATTAAGTGCATGTTTATCGACATCACCAAGTTGGGGCTGGTGGAGATTACCAGGATGAAGAAAAACAAGTCCCTCCGGGAAATGCTTATAGGGGAAGCAAAAAAACAAGAGATTGGAGAGGGAAGCATATGACCGAGAAGACTATAATTTATGTATTAGACGCGGACCGCATGTCCACAAAGGTTTTGGAAAAAATGTTGGAGGAGACCTTTGAAGTCAAGAGTTTTTATGAGCCAGAAAAGTTTATTAAGGCCCTGGATGAGAAACTACCTGAAGTAATTTTAATCGACAGTTTAATTTATGACTGCAACAATGAGATTATTTCCAAGGCCCTGGCCGTATCCGATGAGGTGACCAATATTCCTCTGATTTTAATTACCACAGAGGGAGATGTGGTTTTGACAGATAACCTCAAAAAGAATAAGTATGCCGACTACATTACCAAACCCTTTCACAAAAAGATCATAAAACAGAGAATTGAACACACACTGGAATTTACCAAACTCCGCCAAAGTCTGCAGAGGCCTTATGTCCAGTCCAGTGATACCATCACTCTGACCAACAGGGACTTAGGCGAGATGAAGGATTGGCCGGATTTCTTTACCGCCATTCACCAGGAGCACGATATCAATTCTGAATTTCAGGAGTCTACTGCCTCTAAGCCGGGAGCCATTCCTGTGGACTATGTGGTTTTCAAGAAGCTTTTTGAATTTGTAAAAAACATTCAGGTTCGCTATCAGCAGGATATTCAGATGGCTCTCCTTACGGTAGAGGTGAGAAGGTGCGACAATCCCAATGAGGAGTTGGATAAGGAAATCAACAAGACCATTTGCAATGCCATTCGCAACTCCATCCGCAATGTGGATATTTTTACCCGGTCGGGAGACCACCAGTACCTCATTCTTCTCATGAATGTAAGAGCCATTAATATCCCAAATGTTATGAAAAGGGTTCAGGACAATTTTCACGAAAAATACATGACCCAGGACTATGAAATGAAATATTCCGTAAAAGAGATATAAAAGGCTTGACAAAAGGAATTTTATGATGTTATAGTGTATGAGTATGCCGCACAACG
>JAILSA010000246.1 GCA_024697885.1 Eubacterium sp.
CTTGGCGCTGACTGGCTGGCTTGGAAGAACCAGGCCGGTAAGGGCCAAGGCGGTCAAAACTGCGACGAGTTTTTTCTTTCTCATAGGTAGACCTCTCTTTCATTATATATATAGAAAAATAATAAGGGAAAACGTTGGTAAATTCTAAGCAATTTCGTGTAGAAATTGTTTCCAAATTGGTACAAAAAAAAGGCGGTTTCCGGTTTTTAAAAGGTCTTGCAAAGTGGAAAAAAATAATGTAAAATTGTCTTTGAGTTAGGACTCGAATTCAATAAGAACAAGTTTCAGAAATGGAGGCAATATGAGAAAAATTATAGCTAGCGTCTTGTCTTTGGCCATGGTGATGACAATGGCAGTGACACAGGGACCTGAGGTAAAAAAAGCAGAGGCGGCGTCAAAAACTACTATCGCAGCCTTGACCTACACTTATTCCAGTAGTGCGGACTGCGAGAGCGGATCCGTGGACTTGAATAAGTCCAAATACGGAAGTAAGAAAAACGGTTACAACTTTACGACAGGAAGTGCCAAACTCTATGCCAGCATCAACGGAAGCAGCCTGCGCAAACTTGAGTGGTCTGAGGAGAATGATGTGGTAGACGCAGGATACAAGTACAATGGCAGCAAATATGCTATGCCAGTTATGACAGCATCTGACAAGTTTCAGTGGACAGCTAACACCACACCTTATTTTGAGGTGGATTTGTCAACCACAGGTTACACAGGAGTTACCTTCTCTGCATATGTGGGAGCGAGTAAGAAGGGACCAAAGAACTATGCCATTTCCTACGCGGTGGGAAGCAGCACAAGCTTTACCAAAATCAGCGGTGCAACTCTGACCCTGACTGACAACAAGAACATGTCAAAGATCAGTGCTACCCTGCCAAGTGCAGCGGACAACCAGTCCACAGTAAAGATTCGCATTGAGATTACCAACATGAATGCAGTGGGCGGAACCCTTTTGACCACAAACCCTACCAAGGGAGAGGCGGCGATCAACTACATTACAATTAAGGGAACCAAGTCATCCACAAGTTCATCTAGCACAGCTAAGGTTACCAAGGTTAAGCTCAACAAGAAAAAGCTTACCATCAAAAAGGGAAAGACTGCTAAGTTAAAAGCTACTGTAAAGGCTACAACAACTGCCCTTGCTAAGACCGCTAAGAAAAAGTTGAAATGGACAAGCTCCAACAAAAAAATCGCCACAGTTACCAAGAAGGGTAAGATTAAGGCAAAGAAAAAAGGAACCGTTACCATCACTGTAAAATACACCAAAAAGTTAAAGGCAAAATGCAAGGTAACAGTTAAATAATTTTTCTAAATTGACCAGTGGAAGGGCTGCCTGAGAGCGGCCCTTTTTTCATGGAAAAAAGTCTGGTGGGAAAATAATTTCTTGTGAAAAGTTCCTTGATAAGGTAAACTAGAATCATATAATTGTGTACAGAGGAGGAATGCATATGAGACGAGTTGCTTTTTTGACCAGCGGTGGCGATTGCCAGGCGCTGAATGCCACCATGCGAGGTGTGGCAAAGACACTGTACAATGCGGATCCGGATACAGAGATTATTGGAATCTTAGATGGATACAAGGGGTTAATGTATGAGAATTACAAAAAGCTGACACCAGAGACTTTTTCTGGAATTTTGACCCAGGGCGGAACTATTTTGGGATCCTCCCGTCAGCCCTTCAAAAATATGAGAAAACCAGATGCCAACGGCATGGACAAGGTCTTGGCCATGGTCAATACCTACAAGAAACTCAAGTTGGATTGTCTGGTGATTTTGGGAGGAAATGGTACCCAAAAGACAGCCAACCTTCTCCGGGAGGAGGGCCTGAATGTGGTGGGACTTCCAAAGACCATTGACAATGACATTTGGGGAACGGACATGACCTTTGGCTTCCAGTCGGCAGTAAATATTGCCACCAATGCCATTGACTGCATCCACACCACAGCCTATTCCCACAGCCGTGTTTTCATTGTGGAGGTTATGGGACACAAGGTGGGCTGGCTGACCCTTCACGCGGGAATCGCAGGAGGGGCCGATGTAATTCTTTTGCCAGAGATTCCATATGATATTGACGCCGTTGTGGAGGCCATTGAAAAGAGGGCCAAAGAGGGCAAGAGATTTTCCATTTTGGCCGTGGCGGAAGGCGCTATTTCCAAGGAGGATGCGGCTCTGACCAAGAAGGAATTAAAGGCCAAGCTCAAGGACAACCCATACCCTAGTGTTTCCTATAAAATTGGTGCGGAAATTGAGGAGAGAACAGGCCACGAAATTCGCATTACCGTGCCGGGACACACCCAGCGAGGTGGAAGCCCATGTGCCTATGACAGGGTGATTTCCAGTCGCCTGGGCGCGGCAGCAGGAGAGTTGATTCTCCAGGGCAAGTACGGATACATGGTGGGATTTAGGGATAATGAGATTATTCCGGTTCCCCTAGAAGAGGTGGCGGGCAAGCTAAAAATGGTAGACCCGGATTCCTCTATCATCAGAGAGGCCAAGAGTCTCGGAATAAGTTTCGGAACAAAGGATTGATAAAGAATGTCTTATCAGGCGTTATATAGAAAATACAGACCCAAGGATTTTTCTGATGTCAAGGGCCAGGACCACATCGTCAAAACCCTGACCAATGAAATCCAGGGGGACCGTATCGGCCATGCCTATCTTTTTTGCGGCACGCGAGGTACGGGAAAAACAACCATAGCCAAGATTTTTGCCAAGGCGGTAAACTGCCAAAACCCTGGTCCTCAGGGGCCTTGTGGCAAGTGCCCTATGTGCCGGGGGATTGAAGAACAGACTTCCATGAATGTGGTGGAGATGGATGCGGCCTCTCACAATGGAGTGGACGATATCCGTGGCTTGATTGATGAAATCCAGTACTCTCCCACAGAGGGAAAGTACAAGGTCTACATTATAGACGAGGTGCATATGCTCTCTAAGCCGGCCTTCAATGCTCTTTTGAAGACCTTAGAGGAGCCGCCATCCTACGTGATTTTTATCCTGGCTACAACAGAATACTTTAAAATTCCAGTGACCATCCTGTCCCGCTGCCAGAGGTATGATTTTAAGCGAATTGGGGTGGAGACTATTATGGGCCGTTTGGCGGAGCTTTTGGACCGAGAGGGCGTGGAGGCAGAGCCGAAGGCCCTCCGCTATGTAGCCAGGCAGGCAGACGGAGCCCTGCGAGATGGCTTGAGCTTGCTAGAGCAGTGTGTGTCCTTCTACTTCGGGGAAAAACTTACCTACGAAAAGGTCCTTAAAATCCTGGGGGCAGTGGACACGGACATGTATCAGGAGCTTTTGCGGGCCCTGATTCACGGACGGGTGACAGATGCCATCCAGTTGGTGGCCTCCCTGGTGGAGAGGGGCAAGGACCTGTCCCAGTTTGTGGAGGAGTTTATTTGGTTCTTGCGAAATGTCCTCATTGTCATGACAGCAGAGGATGTGACGGACCTGGTTGATTTGCCGGAGGAAACTATTTTGGCAATCCAGGAAATGACAGGAGACCTGGAGGAGGAAATTATTTTTCGCTACATTCGCCTGCTCTCGGCCCTTGTCAACGACATGAAGTACTCCAACAACAAGCGAGTGGACCTTGAGGTTATGCTGATTCGTCTCTGTCGACCACAGATGGAAAGAGATTATGAAGCCCTATTAGATAGAATGAATCATATAGAGCAAATTAGCGATGACTTGCAGGTTGCCCTCGAAGGTGGTACATTAAGTGTGGCAGCAGGGGGAGAGAGACCCTTAGAGGCTCCGGAACCGGTCAGAAAGATTTTGCCGGAAGCGGTGCCGGAGGATGTAAGGGCCGTGGTGGCCAATTGGAACCATGTTAAGTCTCGGGTCTGCGCGGTGACAAGAACCATGCTTGAACACACCAAGCTGACGGTGGGGGACGATGGTATTTTGCTCATGGCCGAGGTTGTGGATGTGAATGCTGACTACCTGAATAAGGACGTGGTAAAGCAGGAAATCATCGATGCGGCGGCAGAGTTGACGGGAAAAGAAATTCAGGTAAAGGTGGTTCATGTGGAGAGCCGCAGGGAACTAAACGCCTTGCCGGAGCTGCGCCAAATCATTAAGGGCGTAGATATTAATATAGAAGATTAGAAAAGGAGATTACATATTATGGCAAGAAGAGGTGGATTCCAGGGAGGAATGCCTGGCAACATGACTAATTTGATGAAGCAGGCGCAGAAAATGCAGCGCCAGATGGAAGAGACTCAGAAGGAGATGGAAGAAAAAGAGTACATGGCTACCGCAGGTGGCGGAGCTGTTACTGTAAAAGTTTCTGGCAAAAAAGAAGTTCTCTCCGTTAAGCTTTCGGAAGAGGTTGTGGATCCAGATGACATTGAGATGCTAGAGGATTTGATTGTGGCAGCTACCAATGAGGCCCTTCGCATGTT
>JAILSA010000248.1 GCA_024697885.1 Eubacterium sp.
CAACTCCCAACTGACCTGTGTCATGTTTCGGGGAGACCGAAAGGGCTTAGATTTTCAACTGGAGTCCGGCCAGGAGGTCACAGTGGGGGGAGCCATCAATGTATATGAAAGAGACGGAAAATACCAGCTTTATGCCAAGAAAATTGTTCTGGCAGGCGATGGAGCCCTGAACGAGAGATACGAGAAATTAAAGAAAAAATTACAGGAAAAGGGATATTTTGACGATGACCGCAAGCTGCCCCTGCCAAAGTATGCAAGGACGGTAGGTGTGGTGACGGCCTCTACGGGAGCGGCGATTCAGGATATTATAAATATCAGCAGTCGGAGAAATCCCTATGTCCAGCTGATTCTCTATCCGGCCAGAGTCCAGGGCCAGGGGGCGGCAGAGACGGTCGCCCAGGGAATCGAGACTCTAGACCGCATGGGCTTAGACCTGATTATTGTAGGTCGTGGAGGCGGGTCTATGGAGGATTTGTGGGCCTTTAATGAGGAAGTGGTGGCAGATGCCATTTTTCATTCCACCACACCTATTATATCAGCTGTGGGACATGAGACAGACTTTACCATTGCGGATTTTGTGGCGGATATGAGGGCGCCGACCCCGTCAGCCGCGGCAGAATTGGCAGTTTTTGATGTGGCAAATTATCTGAGCCAGGTAAGGGCCTACAGGGACCGCTTGGCCTATCAGATGAATTTTGCCCTAGAACTTAGGAAAAAGGAAATAAGAAATTACCAAAACCGTCTGCAACTTCTGAATCCGGAAAACAGGCTGATGGACCAGAGGCAGAGAATGATGGATTTGGAGGAAAAACTCCAAAGGCTTATGGAATTAAGCCTGCAAAACAGCCGTCATCAGATGGAAATTCTGGCGGGAAGGCTAGATGGTGTCAGTCCCCTTAAAAGATTGTCCGCAGGCTATGGATTTGTGGCGGATCAGGAAAACAAACCGCTGGATTCTGTGGAAAAACTTCAGATCGGACAGACCATAGGGGTGACACTAAAGGATGGTAAAATCGTATCTAGGATAGAAAGGATTGACCAATGGAATTAGAAGAGATTATGCAAAAATTAGAGGCCACAGTGACTCGCATGGAGCAGGAAAAAATGACCCTGGAGGAGTCCT
Organism: Eubacterium sp.; assembly: GCA_024697885.1. Lineage (GTDB taxonomy): Bacteria > Bacillota > Clostridia > Lachnospirales > Lachnospiraceae > Eubacterium_F. Next base: position 1,124 of record JAILSA010000248.1, read on the forward strand.
ACCAGTGCTTTTCTGAGGGCATGGAATATGTCAAGGCGGGAAACCAGGCCATTGATGGCGTAGAGAAAAAAATCCAGGTGCTCATGGGGGAAGGACAGGACCATGAATAAAGAATTGCTACAGGATAAGGTAAGGGCCATAGAAGAGGTCCTAAAGGCCTATATGCCCGAGGAGACCGGTTATCAAAAAAAGGTGCTAGAGGCCATGAATTACAGTATGATGGCAGGGGGCAAGAGACTTCGTCCCATGTTTATGTATGAGACCTACCACATGTTTGGGGGAGAAGACGAGGAGGCTATAAGAGCCTTTATGGCAGCCCTTGAGATGATTCATACCTACTCCCTGGTCCACGACGATTTGCCAGCTATGGACAACGACGACTACAGGCGGGGCAAGCTTACGACCCATAAGAAATATGGGGAGGACATGGGGATTTTGACAGGAGATGCCCTTCTAAATATGGCCTTTGAAACGGCCTTTCAGGCCTTTGACGCTCAGACCTCACCAGACCGAATAGGATCAGCCCTTAAGGTTCTTGGCCACAAGGCGGGAATCTATGGCATGGTAGGAGGCCAGGTGGTGGATGTGGAAAATGATGGTCGATTTGTGGACCAGGACATCCTGTATTTTGTTTACAAAAACAAGACCTCTGCCCTGATTGAGGCGGCCCTAATGATCGGAGCTATTTTGGCTGGAGCAGGGGCCAAAGAGGTAGAATTGATGGAGAGTGTGGGAACGGACATCGGTCTTGCATTTCAAATTCAAGATGATATACTAGACGTAATTGGCGACCAGGACAAGCTTGGAAAGCCGATTCACAGCGATGAAAAAAATGAAAAATCTACTTATGTAGCTATTCATGGCATTGAAAAAAGCAAGGAAGCGGTGGCAGCCTACACAGGGGCTGGCCTGAAAAAGCTGGAGTCCTTGCAGGTAAAAAGGGATAATAATCGAGATTTTTTGCTGGAATTAATGAAATATCTGGTGGAAAGAGAGATGTAAAGAGGTCACTATGTACGAGCTATTAGATCAAATAGAAAAAGAAAATGATATAAAGAAAATTCCATCGGAGGACCACAATGAGTTGGCGAGGGAAATCCGTGCCAAACTGGTTCAGAGCGTCAGTGAGACAGGGGGACATCTGGCATCTAACCTGGGTACGGTAGAACTTACCATGGCCATCCACCTGCTTTTGGATTTTCCCAAGGATAAGTTGGTGTGGGATGTGGGCCACCAGGCCTATGTCCACAAGATGTTGACAGGGAGAAAAAACCAATTTGACAGCCTGCGAAAGTTAGACGGAATGAGCGGTTTTCCAAAAATCAAGGAAAACCCGGCAGACACCTTTGACACGGGACACAGCTCCACCTCACTTTCTGTTGCCCTGGGACTTGCCAAGGCCAGGGATTTAAAGGGAGAGGATAACAAGGTTTTTGCCGTCATTGGAGACGGGGCACTGACAGGTGGCCTGGCTTTTGAGGCCCTCAATAATGCGGCCCAGCTCAGGTCCAACATGGTGATTGTCCTAAATGACAACAAGATGTCCATTGCCAGGAATGTGGGAGGACTTTCCAACTATCTGGGCAAGCTGCGTACCTCTAGAAAATACCGAAACCTCAAGGACAATGTGGAGCAGGCCCTGGACAAAATCCCAAATGTGGGACAGGGAGTGACCAGCAAGATCCGCAAGGCCAAAGACTCTGTAAAGAGACTCTTTGTGCCGGGCATGCTCTTTGAGGACATGGGACTGATTTATATGGGACCCGTGGATGGACACAATATAGACGCTATGCTGACGGCCTTTCGCACGGCCCTGGAGGTGGAGGACCAGCCGGTCATTGTCCATGTGGTAACCAAAAAGGGCAAGGGCTACCGGCCAGCGGAGTTAAATCCATCGGGCTTCCACGGGGTGGACAAGTTTACGGTCAGCAGCGGACAACTTGAAGAAAAAGATGATTTGACCTATACCAAAATATTTGGTCAGTGGATGTTGGCGGCGGCAAAGTCCAACCGGGAGTTGGTTTCCGTCTGTGCGGCTATGCCGGATGGCACGGGACTCACAGATTTTTCCAAGAATTTCCCTACCCGCTTTTTTGATGTGGGAATTGCGGAGGAACACGCTGTCACCTATGCGGCGGGAATGTCGGCAGGAGGCCTCAGACCAGTGGTTTCCCTCTATTCCACCTTTATGCAAAGGGCCTATGACCAGGTTTTGCACGATGTGTGCCTGACCAGGCAGCCGGTAATTTTTACCCTGGACCGAAGTGGTATTGTGGGAAGGGACGGGGAGACCCATCAGGGAATTTATGATATTTCCTACCTGTCTACTATGCCAAATATGAGGATATTGTCACCTATGGACGGTGAGGAGTTGGTGGAGAGCTTAAATTATGCTCTGACCCATCCAGATGGACCTATTGCCATTCGCTATCCAAGAGGCAAGGCCTTTATCTGTCCGAGAAAGAATAAGACCAAGTTCCAGGAGGGCAAGGCGGAGGTCTTGACCAGGGGCAAGGATGTGCTCTTTTTGGCGGTGGGTAACATGGCGGAGATGTGCCTGAGGGCGGCCCAGCTTTTGGCCAAGCACGGAGTCAGTTCCACTGTGGTCAACATGCGTTTCATCAAGCCTTGGGACAAGGAATTGGTGGAGGAAGAGGCCAAAAAACACAGGGTAATTATAAGTATGGAAGACAATGTTTACAGCGGAGGATTTTCCCAGCAGATGGAGGCCTTTTTGAAGGAAAAGAGAATAGAGACACCCGTTTCTGTTCTGTGCTGGCCAGATCGGTTTATTGAGCAGGGAAGTCCGAGGGAACTCTATATAAGATACGGCCTGACACCAAAGGCCGCGGCAAAAAAGGCATATGAGGAATTGATTAAGTGAAAGAAGAAAAAGAGCGTTTAGATGTTTTACTGGTAAAGAGAGGACTGGCGGATTCCAGGGAAAAGGCCAAGGCTGTCATTATGGCAGGGGAGGTTTTTGTCAACAACCAGAGAGAGGACAAGGCGGGGCAGACCTTTCCCGTCACGGTTTCAATCGAGGTCAGGGGCAAGAAAATGAAATACGTCAGCCGAGGGGGCTACAAACTTGAGAGGGCCATGGAGGCCTTTCCTATTGATTTGAAGGATAAGGTCTGCATGGATGTAGGGTCCTCCACCGGAGGCTTTACAGACTGCATGCTCCAGAATGGGGCCTCTTATGTCTATGCCATTGATGTGGGAACCAACCAGTTGGCCTGGAAGTTGAGACAGGACGAGAGAGTTTGTTCCATGGAAAAAACCAACATACGATATGTGACGGAGGAGGACATTGGCTGTCAGGTGGATTTTGTATCCATTGATGTGGCCTTTATCTCTCTGACCAAGGTCCTCACTCCCGTGAAGGCCCTGATGAAGCCAAAGGCCCAGATTGTCTGTCTGATTAAACCCCAGTTTGAGGCAGGACGGGAAAAGGTGGGCAAAAAAGGTGTGGTGAGAGACCAGGCGGTCCACAGAGAGGTAATTGAAATGGTGGAAAATTATGCCAGGAGCATAGGTTTTCACATTTTGGGACTAGACCACTCCCCAATCCGGGGACCTGAGGGAAATATTGAGTACCTCCTCTATATGGAAAATGATGAGAGAGAGCCTTCCCTTGTGACGGAGGAGGAGAAAATCCAAATCAGTCAGCTGGTGGAAAAGGCCCACGCAAGCCTGTAAAAGAGGATGATGTCATGGAAAATTTTGTGATAGTTTCCAAGAGTGAGAAGCTTGAATCCGCAGAGGATGTCAAAACTTATTTGGAAAAGCGAGGAAAATGTGCTAGAATATTAGGAAGTTCGTCCCTGGTACCCCTGGATCAGACCATTGACCTGGTCATTGTTTTAGGGGGAGATGGATCTGTTCTCCAGGCGGCCAAGAGGCTGGCGGGAAGGGGAATTCCTATTTTGGGAGTGAACTTTGGAACCCTGGGATTTTTGACTGAGGTGGAAAAACCCAAAATTCACCAGGCTCTGGATGATATTTTAGACGGAAAATATGAGGTTGAGCGCCGCATGGCCCTGACGGTGGAGAGCGACAGTGCCCAGGAAGAGCACAAGGCCCTTGCCATTAACGAGGTCATTGTGGGCAAGCAGGATTTTGGCCATATGATGACCGCCAGGATTTATGTGGACGACCAGCTGGTGGACACCTATGTGGCAGATGCGGTTTTGGTCTCTACCCCAACGGGATCTACAGCCTACAACCTATCGGCCTCAGGCCCTATTTTGGTGCCGGGCATGGAGGCCCTGATTATTACCCCGATTTGTTCCCATTCCCTCAACAAGAGGAGCGTGGTGGTCTCATCCGAGTCCGTCATCCGGGTGGAAATCGGCAAGACCAAGGATTATCGTCTAGACGAGGCCGGGGTAATTAGCGATGGAAGGAAAAAATGGACCGTGGGAACCGGCGAGTCCATTTACATAAAGAAGGCCCAGGACACCTTTGATATGGTCCGTCTTGGGGAGGTGAGCTTCTTCGACAAGATGAGAAGTAAGCTCAACCGAAGCTAGG
>JAILSA010000260.1 GCA_024697885.1 Eubacterium sp.
ACACTAAACTTAGGTAACATAGCTTCCTCCATTTTCTTATTTTATTTTCTTACTATAGTGTTTACTTAATATATGCAAAAAAAATATTTCTTGCTATTATAGCATTACTACTATAGTCAGGTCAACGACTTTTGACGCAAAAACGCCCCACACTCTCTGGGAGTGTGAGGCAGGATATTTCCATTTTTTCAGGCCAGGTGGATGGCCACAGCATTCATATTTTCTGTGGTTTTATAAGAGAGGACGCCCTCTTCTAGCTTGACCTCTGGCTGGTCGTAGGCATAGACGGACTGAAGTCTCTGCCCCGCCCCCTCTGGCAGTTTCACCTGAATGTATTCTGGCAGGTCTCCGTGGAAGCAGTGGATCACCACCAGGGTCTCTCCCCCCTTGCCTACCCTGGTCACAACCTGGTAACCCTGAGGGTGGCGGTCGCTGGTAATTCTAGGACTCTGGAAGTAACTTCTTCCCTCCTTGATTATGCCGGCAACCTGGCGGTAGAAGGCCATACCCCGGTCAATCACATCCCACTGGTCATCCCTTAGATTGGTCACATCCCCCGACAGACACATTCTGCCAAGCATGGTGTTTACGATGGAATAACCGATTCTCTTGAGGGAATCCGTCTCCCTGATCACCGCCCAAATCTGGCTCTGCCTTGGCAAAATCGCCCGGTGAAGGTTGGCGGCCACAATTGGAATCTCCGGTGTCTCGTGGGCGTCGGAAAAAGAGGCCATAGAGCAAATGCTCATCATAAGGGGCTCTAGCTTGTGGCCTCCGGAGGAGCAGTTTTCCAGTATAATGCCAGGCACCTGGTCCCGGACCTTTTTTACAAAATTCACAGAGGCCTCCATGTTCTGGCGCAGGCCCTCTCCCTGGGACTCATAGCCGTCGCATCCAATGCCTATGGTGTCATTGTAGTCCATTTTCATATATTCAAAACCGTACTTTTTCAGGGTTCCAATTACCTTGTCCGTCAGGTAGTCCTCCACCCAAGGGTCGGTCATATCCCAGAATCTTCTGGTGTAGGTGGAGAGAGGTTTCCCATCTCTCTTTAAGAGGTGGTCCGTCATCTGAAAGGCCTTGGCCGCCGGTCCCACGTTGTCAATCTCAAACCAGATGCCCGGTTTCATACCCTTTTGGCGGATTCTAGAAACAGTTTTTTCCAAGCCCTCTGGAAAAAGAGACGGCGACACGTTGTAATCTCCCATGCTGATATCCCAAGGAACTCCATCCTCCTTAAACCAGCCGCAGTCAATGACAAAGTAGTCAAATCCCTTGTCCCCAATGGCCTCCAAAATTCCTGCAATATTTTCATCCGATGGGCAGCCCCAGGTGGTGCAGTACTCATTAAAAATAATAGGAAGTTCTTCCTCAGAGGCAGGCAGGTCCTTCATGTATTTTTCCCCGGCGGATACCAGTCGGTGGCAGAGGTAGTCAATGTCTCCCTGGCAGACGGTCAAGATTGCCTTTGGAGTCTCAAAGGACTCTCCCGCCTCCACCTTTTTGATCCAGTGGCCAAACTCTCTGTCTGCCAGACCTCCACTCAAGTGAAGGCCGTCATCCTGGCGGTAGATTTCCATCTGCCAGGAGGCCTCGTGGGCCAGCTGAGCTCCCCAGAGCACGTGATTTTTGGCATCTTCTACAGACACAAATGGAAAATACTTCATAACCGGCATGGACCCTCTCTGGCCAAACCGCTCTACTCCCACAGACCAGTTGGACCAGCTAGGTTCTAACTGCAAGTCCTCCACGGTCTCTGTCACAAGTCTGCCCTCATGGCTCCACTTGCTGCGCAGGCGGTGGACCAAAAGCGAATCTGTGCCCATCCCCTCTAGGAGAGGAGAAATATTGCCCATCTCGAAACTAGACAACATCTCTAGGCTAACCTCTTCCCGGCTCTCGTTGTAAAAAATATTCTTCATTTCAAAACTGTCCTCACCCTCATAATAGGTGATAATATTTTCCAGTCTATAACCTCTTTGATCCCTAAAGCAGGTGTGAATTTCCTGACCAAAATCCTTTTTTACCACTTCCTGTGACTCGTATTCCATAAGGTTGGCCGTCTCACAGTTGTGCATGGTCTGGCCGTGGCCGTAGCAGTTGGGATAAATGTCCCCCACTAACTTGACCTGGGCTAAGCTGTTAATGCGATAGAACTTTTTGTCGCATACTCTTTGATCTGCCAAGTCTGCTGGCAGCATGTAAAATCCCAATCGATTGTAGTCTGTCTCCTCCTCGAAAACCAGACACATATCTCCCAAAACAAATTTGGAAACTTCCTGAATTGCCATTTCTTAAATCCTCCCATAAGTTTTTTCTTTATGCATTCATATCTATAGAATAAAGCTTTCTAGACTTTTCGTCAAAGGAAAAAGAGCAACCTTACGGTTGCTCT
>JAILSA010000261.1 GCA_024697885.1 Eubacterium sp.
TATTTAGATGGAAAGTTTATCCGCTATTATGTCCGTCGTATCGCCAAGTACTATACGGATAGCGGCAAAAAAACGGATTTCGAGGAATTAGATGTACTGGCCAAAAAGTGCCTAGAGCAAGTGGGCCAAGAAGCCCTCAAAAGGTCCATGAAATACTCACAGCGCCTGGTTAAGTACAGCAAGACCCACAAGCCAGAGGAAATTGCAGTCAAGGTTCGCCATCACAGCTCAAGACAGAGATTTGTCAGTTTGATTGCCCATCCAAAGAAAATCAAGCGCTATCTCTATCGCAAGGTTTTTCTCAAGAGGCCTATCAAGAAAAATCGAGTTATGTTAGAGTGCTTCTTCGGACGCAACTATTCAGACAGTCCAAAATACATTTTTGAATACCTGGCCAAAAACTACGGAGACAAGTACGAATTTGTCTGGAACGTAGCTGGTGGCAAGAAAATAAAGTATCCATACAAGTCCAAGGTGGTTACCCGTTTTTCCCTCAGGTATTACTACTATCTGGCCACATCAAATTACTTTGTCTTTAATGTGCGTCAGCCTAACTGGTTTGTCAAGAGAAAGGGAATGAAGTTCTTGGAAACCTGGCATGGAACTCCCCTCAAGAGACTGGCCTTTGACCAGGAGGAAGTGGCATCTGCCAGCATCACCTACAAGAAAAATACTTACCTTGCAAGCCGCGACTGGGATTATCTGGTTGCACCAAATAAGTTTAGCTCAGATATATTCAGGTCATGCTTTATGTTCGACAACCACATGTTGGAGACAGGCTATCCTAGAAATGATATTCTCTATACCAAGGGAGAGGAAAGAGACCGATTGGTGGAGGAAATCAAGGCAGAGTTTAACCTGCCAAGGGACAAAAAGGTTATTCTTTATGCCCCAACCTGGCGTGATGATGAGTTCTACGGCATAGGACAGTACAAGTTTACTTTGGCCCTGGACTTGGATCGAATGCAAAAAGAGTTCGGCGATGAGTACGTAATCCTATTTAGAACCCACTATTATGTAGTGGATGCTGTGGATTTAGAGCCATATAAGGGCTTTGTCTACAATGCAGTCAAGTACAATGATATTGCAAGGCTCTACCTGATTTCAGATCTTTTGATTACAGACTACTCCTCTGTATTCTTTGATTTTGCAAACCTGCGTCGACCAATGATTTTCTTCATGTACGATTTGGAGAAATACAGGGGAACCCTTCGAGGCTTCTACTTCGACGCCGAGGAAGAGGTACCGGGCCCAATTGTCCAGACCAATGACCAGTTGGTGGAGGCAATTAAAAATGCAGAAAAACTGAGTCAGACCTATGGGGAAAAATACGATGCCTTCTATCAGAAATACTGTGGATGGGAAGATGGAACATCTACAGAAAAGGTAGTTAAGGAAGTGTTTTTAACAGATAAATAATAAAGTCTCCATGGCTGGGAACCTGGGCCTGGTCCAGGCAGGGCAAGCGGAAGCTGCCTCCTGGCCTGGAGACTCTTTTTATTTAGAAGACTTGAATGTTAACTTTGAGAACAGGAGAGGGCGCAAGGATGAAAATCACAATTATTATTCCCTATTGGAGGGAAGAGGAATATCTCCGTCACTGCCTTGACAGCGTGAGAGAGGAACATATAGATTCTCTGGAAATTCTGCTAGTGGCAGACCAGGGACCGGTGGAAAATCCCCTGCCAGACTGGATTTCGGAAGTAGATGGCCTTCGCCTGATCACCATGCCGGAGCGGACAGAGGGGACCTGGGGCGTGGCAGCCTGCAGAAACAGGGGCCTAGAGGAGGCCCAGGGAGACTATGTCTACTTCCTAGACAGCGACGACTACCTCTGTCAGGGAGGCCTATCTAAGCTTCTAGAGACGGCAGAAGAAAAGGATGCCCTCTTGGTCACAGGAAATATAGGTCTGTCCTGGTATAGCCCTGTAAACCTGGAGGCCAATCCCATTTACTGGGAGAGCCAGATTTCGGGCCTTCAAAAAATGGAGGGAAATGACCTTTTTTGGCGTTTTAAAAATCGTTTTTCCGCCAACCACCTTTTCATTAAGAGGCAGCTTTTGACCGACCAGGCCCTCAGATTTCAGGAGGATACAAGACTCTATACGGATGAGAGCTTTGTGGCAAAACTCCTTTTGGTCAGCCGAAACCGTGCCTACATCCGGGGGGATGCCAGCTACATCTCCCGCCGCCGCAACGACCAGGTCCACCTGCCTGCCTTGAGTCAGGGGGAAAATGCAGGTTCTCCGGCGGAATTTGTGGTACAATATAATCGATGTGAGAAAATTTTGGAGGGGGACATGGAGCTCACCTACATTCTCCACCGCCACCTCTTAGATTATGCCATCAGCCATTTTCCCAAGTGCAGGGACATGGAGCGACTGGGAAGCTGCCACCAAAAGCTATCTAAGATACAAAATTACAAGGAGTTTTTGTCCTCCTATTCTTTCTGGCAAAGAAGGGTATTTATGTGCCTGAGAAAGGGCCATTACAAGCTGGCCCGCCGCATGAGTCAGATTAATACGGTCATGACAAAAAAGGACGGACTCTTTGGCAGCAAGATTCAGTGGTACCGGGTTTTGGAGCATTTTATTTTCAAGAAAATGCCGGTGAAGAAAAACTGGATTCTCTTCCAGAGCTTTTTTGGCAAGTCCTACTCTGACAGCCCTAAGTACCTCTATGAATATCTGCAAAAGACCTATGGGGACAAGTACCGCTATATCTGGATTTTAAACGGCAAGTCCCAGGACTTGAAAAAAACGGGTAAGCACAAGGTCTGTAAGCTCAACAGCTTGGCCTATGTCTACTACACGGCCCGCTGTGGCTATAGGATTTTTAATGTGAGACAGGCGGGATGGTGCAAGAAGAGGCCGGGAGTTAAGTTTTTGGAGACCTGGCACGGCACTCCCCTAAAGAAGTTAGGCTTTGACCTGGGAGACCTCTACACCACCAACCAGAGACTCAAATCCGTCTTTTATGAGCAGGGACAGGAGTGGGATTATCTCACCTCTGCCAATCCTTTTTCCACGGAGACCTTCGCCCGCTGTTTTGGAGTTCCCAGGGAAAAAATTATAGAGACGGGCTATCCAAGAAACGACATCCTCTATGCAGACAACAAGGAGGAAATCGCCAGGGAGGTCAAGAGGGAGTTGGGGATTCCTGAAGGCAAGAGAGTGATTATGTATGCCCCAACCTGGCGGGACAACCAAATGATTCGCAGGGGCCAGTACAAGTTTAGCCTGGCCATGGATTTGGACCTTTTGCAGAGGGAATTTGGCAGGGACAGTGTCTTGCTCTTAAGGGCTCACTATTACATTGCCGACATGATGGATTTTTCCCAATACCAGGGATTTGTCTACAATGCCAGCCGTTACGAGGATGTGTCCAGGCTGTATTTGGCTTCAGACCTCTGTATTACGGACTACTCCTCCGTATTTTTTGACTATGCCAACCTAAAGAGGCCAATCCTCTTTTTTGCCTACGACTACGAGGCCTATGCCGACGAGATTCGAGGTATGTATCTGGACATGGAAAAAGACCTGCCGGGACCGATTATAAAGACCAACCAGGAACTGGTGGAGGCCCTTCATCACCTAGACCAGGTGGAGGAAAAATACAGGGACCGCTACCGGGCCTTCTATGATAGATTTTGTGGAGTGGATGACGGTCACGCCTGCCAGCGAACCGTAGAGATTATGTTTGAGGAAAAGGAGAATTGATTGTGGGGAAAAGCCTTTATAAGTTTATGAAAAAAATGGCCGTACTGTTTTACCGCATTTTGTGTTTGGTATGTCCGGTCAAGAAAAACCGAATCGTATTTGATTCCAGTCTAGGTAAGAGTTACGCCGGCAATCCCAAGTATATCTATGAGTACCTGGTGGCCAATGGCTACGACATCAAGTGGGATTTGATTTGGTTTTACGAAAATGAAAAATACAAAATTCCGGGCATGAGCCGTCAGGTTCAGTACGGCCGTATGCGCTATCTCTATTACATGGCCACTGCCAAGGTTTGGGTTTTTGACAACCGCCAGCCGGAGTTTTTGATTCGACGCAAAAACACCTACTACATTCAGACCTGGCACGGCACACCCCTGAAGAAACTGGCCATGGACATGGATGA
>JAILSA010000097.1 GCA_024697885.1 Eubacterium sp.
TGATTCCGACACATTTTCCTAGTATGTTAAAAATATGAGTTAATTATGTTAGCAACAATTAGGAGGTTACTATGGAACGTATACTTATTGTAGATGACAATCAGGACATTCGAGAGGTACTTGGAACTTATGTGGCAAGAGATGGTTTTGAACCGGTAACTGCCTGTGACGGTTTAGAGGCCCTGGATATGTTCAAAAAGACCAACCCTGCTGTAATCCTGTTTGATGTCATGATGCCAAATATGGATGGCCACAAGGTTTGCCGTAAGATTCGTGAGGAGTCTGATGTGCCTATTATTCTCATCACTGCCAAGGGCGAGGATTACGAGCGCGTTATGGGCTTGGATATCGGTGCAGATGACTATATTGTAAAACCTTTTAATGGACCAGAGGTAATGGCTAGAGTTCGCGCTGTCCTTCGCCGCATGCAGAGGGGAGAAAATGTCACTCCTCAGAAGAAGGTTCTCAACATCAGTGACTTGACCATTAACATTGAGGCCTACACAGTTTATATTGGAGCTGAGCGACTTCAGATGACCAAGAAAGAAGTGGAGACCATGTGGATTTTGGCTGGTAACCCAAGCAAGGTATTTACCAGAGACAATCTTCTAGACAGCCTTTGGGGACATGACTACTTCGGAGACAGCCGTACCGTGGACTCCCATATCAAGCGTTTGAGAGCAAAGATTGACAAGGTTCCACATCCGGATTGGGATATTAAGACCATCTGGGGACTGGGCTACAAATTTGAATTGAATGTATAGGAATGAGCTTGCATGAAAAAAATGTTTTGGCGAGTTTTCGTCTCTTTTGGTCTGGTTCTCCTGATCTTTAGTGGCCTGATTGGTCTTATGTTTACCCGCTTTAACAAGACCAACATCGACGGGGCCTACAAGCAGCAGTTGGGAGATCTGGCCTCTGGTGTGGCCAGTTATGTGAGGCAGGCGGCCATGAACGGGGAGGAAGAATCATATACGGACTATCTGATGGCCCTGGATGAGCTCTGTGAAGCCCAGGAGATTGATGTTTGGATTATGTCCAACAGCCTGGCCAAGGAGCCCCTGAGTGAGGACTATACCACCAGTACGGTGGAAGACCTTTTTCGGGCCTATCCCCAGGCGGAGACCAGGACTATTTTGAGTTCTGCCTGCAAGGGAAGCGTAAAGAGTTACTCCGCCTATGATGAAACCCTTAAGTCCACCATGCTGCGACTTATGGCCCCGATCCGCAACGATGCGGGAGAGGTTATGGGAGTGGTATATGTTTACGGTCCCATGGAGATGCAGAACAATACCATGATACAATACCAAAAATACATGAGTGTCTGTGTTATGATTGGCCTTTTGCTGGCCCTGATTTTGGCAGTGGTTTTCTCCCAGATGCTGGTGAGACCTATTGTAAAAATCAAGGAATCTGCCCTGGTTTTGGCGGCGGGCAACTACGCCCACAAAACAGGGGTAAAGCGCAAGGACGAGTTGGGGTCTCTAGCGGAGAGCATGGATATTTTGTCCGACCGGTTGGTGGAGGCAGAGGAGTACCGAGAGGCCTCAGAGCAAAACCGAAGGGACTTTTTTTCCAATGTTTCCCACGAGTTGCGGACACCAATTACAGTGATCAAGGGCTATGTGGACTCCATGGTAGAGGGCCTTGTGACGGATGAAAAAAAGAGAACCGAATACATGAACCGAATTCAGTCTGAGTGCGGAGGCATGGAGCGACTGGTTTCCGACCTCTTGATTTTATCCCGTATGCAAAATCCGGACTACGAGTTGAACATGGAGACCCTCAACGTTATTGCAGTGGCCCAGGATGCCATGAGGGGAATCCGCATCCTTATGAAGGAAAAAAATATGACGGGGCAGGTGGATTACCAGGATGCCTGTTCTCTGGTGGAAGGAGATTATGACCGCATTCGCCAGGTCTTCACCATCCTCCTTCAAAACGCGGTGAAGTACGGGGATCCGGACACCAAAATCCAGGTCAATATCGACCGGGAGGAGGGCCTAATCAAGGCCAGAATCCAGGATTTTGGCAGTGTGATTCCAGAGGAAGAATGGGATAATGTCTTCGAGAAATTCTACCGGGCCAGCAACCACGGAGAGCACGAGGGATCGGGCCTTGGCCTGGTGGTTGCCAAGAATATCTGCCAGCGTCATAATGCTAAAATTTATGTTACAAGTAGTAAAGAAAATGGAACATGTTTTCACCTTATTTTTCCTGAATCTTCACAAAATATAACTTGAAAATAGGGGTAGAATTAAGTATAATTAATGTAAAGAAATCGTAACCTGGAATGCACGATAACTCTTGAATTTTTGAACCTACATTACTTTAAACGGGATTCCTACATCTGTATTCGGAAGTCGGGCCGTCACTGCTCTTTGAGTACATGGCGACATGCAACGGAAGGCGGAAGGCTACATGCGGTTACCCACCTAGCAGAAGCTACGAGTCAAAAATCAGGAGCCGGCATTTTGGGGTTATACGAAAACTTGGAGGGGCAGCGTCGTCGTTGCCCCTTTTCCGTGATATAATTTTTTTCTAGAAAGGACAGGGGATTGTGAGAGACGGATTTGTAAAAGTGGCAGTTGCCACGCCAGAACTTAAGGTGGCAGATTGCATTTTTAATATGGAGCAGATAAAGACTAAGTCCCTGGAACTGGCAAAGGCCGGAGCCAGGCTGATTCTTTTTCCTGAATTTTCCCTGACGGGCTACACCTGCCAGGATTTATTTTTGCAGGATTCGCTGGTGGAGGGGGCCTTAGATGCCCTGATGAAGCTTGCCAAAGAGACTGCAGACCTGGCTTCTGTCCTGCTTGTGGGTCTGCCCCTGGAACACAGAAGCCGCCTCTACAATGTGGCAGCAGTTGTCAACAGGGGAAAAGTTTTGGGCCTTGTGGCCAAGAGCCACCTGCCAAACTACGGGGAGTTTTACGAGGCCAGACAGTTTGCCCCCTGGAGGGGAGAAAACAGCCTTCACCGCCTGCCAAATGGCCAGGAGGTGGCCCTGGGCAACAAGTTGATTTTCCAGGACCAGGCCATGGAGGAATTTTCCTTTGCCATTGAGATCTGCGAGGACCTCTGGGTGCCGGCCCCACCATCTGCAGACCATGCCATGGCGGGGGCTATGATTATTGCCAACCCTTCCGCCAGCGACGAGCTGACAGGCAAGGCCTACTACCGGAGGGACCTGGTGAAAAACCAGTCCGCCAGAACCTTAAGTGCCTACCTCTACGCCGATGCGGGAGAGGGGGAGTCCACTCAGGATATGGTTTTTGGAGGTCACAATATGATCGCCGAAAATGGTATTCTCCTGGCGGAGTCCAAGCCTTTTGCCGGGGACAAAGATTTAGTGACAGAGCTTGACCTAAAGAGGCTCAAAAATGAGCGCCGCCGCATGTCCACCTTTGACCTGGGGGAAAAGGAGGGATATGCCTATATTTCCTTTGACACAGGGGCCCTGGAGGAGACTCTTTTAAGCAGAAAATTTGAGAAAACACCATTTGTTCCAAGCAGCAAGTCCCACAGGGATGAGCGCTGCGATGAAATTTTGACCATACAGGCGGCGGGCCTGGCCAAAAGGCTGAAGCACACAGGCTGTAAGTCGGCGGTCATCGGCCTGTCCGGTGGACTTGATTCCACCCTGGCCCTCCTTGTGACAGTGCGTGCCTTTGACAGCCTGGGACTGGACAGGCGAGGGATTGAGTGTGTGACCATGCCTTGTTTTGGCACCACCAACAGGACCTACGATAATGCAGTGGCCCTTTCTAGGGAACTTGGCTGCAACTTGAGAGAGATTAAGATTGAGGCTGCCGTCAGACAGCATTTTGAGGATATAGGCCATGACATAGAGGTGCAGGATATTACCTACGAAAACGGTCAGGCCAGGGAGAGGACCCAGATTCTCATGGACCTGGCCAACAAGACCGGGGGCATGGTAATCGGCACGGGAGACATGTCCGAGCTGGCTCTGGGATGGGCCACCTACAACGGAGACCACATGTCCATGTACGGAGTCAACTGCTCCATCCCAAAAACATTAGTCCGTTATTTGGTACAGTATTATGCCTATACTTGTTCTAACAGTGCCCTTCAGGCTGTTTTGGAGGATGTCTTAGACACACCTGTGAGTCCGGAACTCCTGCCTCCAAAGGAGGGGGAGATTTCCCAGAGGACCGAGGATATTGTGGGACCTTACGAGCTCCACGACTTTTTCCTCTACTACCTTCTCCGCTGTGGCTTTGGCCCGGAGAAAATCTTCCGCCTGGCCCTTTACACCTTTGAGGGGGACTATGACAAAAAAACAATTTACAAGTGGCTGGATGTTTTTTGCAGGAGATTTTTCTCCCAGCAGTTTAAGAGGTCCTGTCTGCCAGATGGACCTAAGGTGGGTACGGTATCTGTTTCTCCGAGAGGGGATTTGCGCATGCCAAGCGATGCCAGCAACCGTCTGTGGAGGGAGGCCTTAGACCGGATTGCCGGCGACTTAGATTAGAGAGATAGGAGAGGGGATTTATGGCATTACAACTAGTGACGGGGGCAGCAGGTAGCGGCAAGTCTACCTGGCTGTATCAACATATTTGCAGGGAGGCCAGCCAGCATCCAGACCGCAATTACATTGTTCTGGTGCCGGACCAGTTTACCCTGGAGACCCAGAAAACCATGGTGGAATTTAGCGGCCAGGATGGCATTTTAAATATCGATGTCCTGAGCTTCCAGCGCCTGGCCTACAAGGCTCTGGAGATTTTTCCCACCTACCAAAAAACAATCCTTGACGACATGGGCAAGATCATGGTCCTGCGCAAGGTTTTTCATGAGGAAAAAAAGAACTTGGTTTATTTTAAGAGAGGCTTGAATAAACCGGGTTTTTTGGATGAGTGCAAGTCCTTCTTCTGTGAGCTGATGCAGTATTCAGTGACAGGGGAGGACTTTTTGCGCATGGAGGAGAGTCTGGGAGAGGACAGTCTCATGAGCTTGAAACTCAAGGACCTCCGGCTGATTTACCAGAAATTTCTGGAGAAGATGGGCCAGTCCTACATGATGGCAGAGGAATTAGTGCCCCAGCTGACCAGCCTGGTGTCCAAACTGGACTTTATGCAGGATGTGACCATCTGTCTAGATGGATTTACGGGCTTTACCCCTACCCAGTACCAGCTCCTGGAGGAGATTTTAAAGATTTCCAGGGACATGTATATTACAGTGACCACAGACCGGACCGGGGAGAGAGGGGGAATCTTTGTCCTGAGCCAGGATGTTCAGAAAAAAATGGTAAAAATGGCCAGAGACCTGTCAGTGGAAATCCTGGATCCTGTGGTGACGGGCCGACCTGCAAGTGGGGCTCCCTACCGCCAGGAGGAGGGCAGCCAGCTGGCCTTTTTGGAGGAACACATTTTTTCCTATGGCAAAAAGACCTGGGAGGGAGACCTTGACCACATCCAGATTCGCCTGTGCAAAAAGCCCAGAGATGAGGCGGCCTATGTGGCCAGGAAGATTTACTGGATGCTCCAGGAGGGGACTTATAAGCCAGAGGAAATCGCCATTGTGGTGGGAAGGATTGAGGACTATGAGCAGGTCTTAGAGAGGGAGCTTAGCCACTACCACATCCGGTATTTTATGGATTACAAAAAGTCCATGGGGGCCAATGCCCTGGCAGAATACCTTCTGTCTCTCATGGACCTCTACCGGAGGAATATGGACTACGAGTCCACCATCCGCTTCCTCCGTTCTGGCCTGTCCCCTCTGGGGCCGGACCAGGTGGATATTTTGGACAACTACTTAGTGGCCAAGGGCCGAAGGGGCTACAGGTCCTACTGCCAGGAGTGGAGATATGAGTTAAAAAATACGGACCTTGTGCTGGTGAATGAGTACAGAGAGACCCTTCTTCACCGGGTAGAGGGGATTTTTACCAGCCTGCGAGGGGGCAAAAAGACCATCCGGGACTTTTGTCTTATTTTCTATAATCACCTGAAGGAAATGGGGATTTATGACCAGATTCAGGACCGGGCAGATCAGTTTCAGGAGGAGGGCCAAGACCTTCTGGCCCAGGAGTACCGCAGGATTTACCGCCTGCTCATGAAGCTTTTTGACTCTTTGGTGAGCCTTCTTGGAGAGGAAGAGGTGACCTTTACAGAGTTTCAGGAAATCTTGTCTGCCGGGATTTCTCAGGGGCTTTTGGCCTTTGTGCCACCGCAGAAAAATCAGGTGAAAATCTGTGATTTGGAGAGGAGTCGCCTCAAGGATATTAAGGTCCTCTTTTTTATGGGAGTGACAGACGATGTGATTCCAGGAGCCAACCAAAGCCCTGGGATTTTGTCTGAGGCCGAGAGGGTCAAGATGGAGGAGGCCGGCATTGAGCTGGCTCCCCAGGGGGACAAGGTGTCTGCCACAGAGCAGTTTTACCTCTACCTGACCCTGACTAAGCCATCTGACCTCCTCTTTGTGACCTTTTGCAAGCTGGGAAGCGATGGCATGAGCAAGCGGCCAGCCTACCTGGTGGACAAGATAAAACGCCTCTATCCGGGCCTGAAAATTCAGGACCAGGAGACTATGGAGTTGACAGAGGAGGAGATTTTGTCCTCCGACGGAGGCAGGTCCTATCTCATGACCCACCTGGCTCAGGGGGATTTTGAGGAGGATTCGGCCTTTTGGCAGCTGGCGGCCTACTACGCAGAGAGAGAGCCGGACTGGTGGAAGTCCCTTGTCTGGATGAGGGACCACAGGGAACGAAAGTCCCAGATTTCCAGGGAGGCGGCGGAAGTTCTCTACGGCAATTCCATTTTTGCCAGCGTCACCAGGATGGAGCGCTACGCCGCCTGTCCATTTTCCTTTTTCATTAACTATGGCCTGGGCCTTAGGGAGAGAGAGGAGTACGAGGTAAAGAGCATGGACTACGGAAATATTTTCCACAGTGCCATGGAATCTCTGTCTCACGGCATGGAAAAGGAGGGCAAGTCCTGGGACATCCTGGACCTGCCGGGCCTTCATGACTTGGCAGAGGAGGCTATAATTCAGGCCACAGAGACCTATACGGACGACAAGCTCCACCAAACAAAGAGGGTGGAGTACAGCATAGACAGACTCAAGAGGGTCTTTCACCATTCGGTGGAGGCCCAGTGGAAGCAGATGAAGATGGGGTCCTTCCAGCAGAAGTATTCGGAGAAAAAATTCCCAGAGGCCGGGGAGAATCTAAAGGCCTATACCATAGATTTGGGAAATGGAAAAAAGATGACCCTAAACGGTCAGATCGATCGAGTGGATGTAAGCGCTATGGGAGAAAAAAATCTGGTAAAAATCATGGATTACAAGTCTTCCAATAAGGATTTGAAAATGGACAAGGTTTACTATGGCATCCAGCTCCAGCTCATGACCTATATGGCGGTGGCCCTGGAGCTAGTGGAGAAAAGTCAGGGCAAGAAGGTGGAGCCTGCGGCCCTTCTCTACTACACCATGCAGAGGCCGGATTTGGAGTGGAAAAAGGATGTGACCGAGGCCGAGCGCCAGGAGAAAAACTTGATGGAAATGAAGTGCCGTGGCTACAGCAATTTAGACCCTGCCATTTTGGAGGAAATCGATGAACACCTGGCCCACCAGGGAAGTTTTATTCCTTCTGGCAAGTCCATGGTAGTGCCGGTAAGTCTCACCAAGAACATGTCTTTTGCCCGGGGGGCCAAGGTCTTGTCCACAGAGTATTTTGGCAAGCTAATGGACCATACCAGGGGAAAATTAAAGGAGTTTGGACAGGAAATCTACGAGGGCCACTGCCAGGCAGAGCCCTATAAGCTGGGAAATGAGTCGGCCTGTACCTACTGCAAGCTCAAGGGCCTGTGCGGTATGGACCGAAGAAGCATGAAGGAGAGGGAATTAGATCCCCTTTCCGATGATGAGGTATGGAGGAAAATCGATGGGGAAATTTGAGTGGAGTAAGGATCAGCTAGAGATTATTCACAAGAGGGACAAC
>JAILSA010000280.1 GCA_024697885.1 Eubacterium sp.
GAAAATTTATATTTACCTAATATTGTACCAAGTCGCTAGCGCGACGGCTAGCCCAGTTACAATAAATTTCCTACTATTTTAAAAAATAGTTACACTTTTTAAGTACTAACTGCGAAAATATAGTATACTGATAAGGAATCACGAGTATATTCCTGATGGATATCCGTCTACTGGGAGTCTACGTTTGACTGCCGCGACCGAGACGATAGTCGAGGTGCGCCAAAACACGCCAAAATGCTTCATTTTAGGAGGACTTTTATTTTGATTAAGATTTTATTTATCTGCCACGGCAATATCTGCCGATCACCCCTTGCTGAATTCGTTCTCAAGGATTTGGTGGAGCAGCGTGGCCTTCAAGACCAATTTGAGATCGCCTCTGCGGCTACGAGCACGGAGGAAATTTGGGGTGGGAGAGGTAACCCTATTTATCCACCTGCCCAAGCAGAGTTGAGGAAGCATGGCCTGGGAAAAACGGCCTATACCAATTTTTCCAACAAGCGGGCGGTGCAGGTAACGCCAATGGATTATCAGCACTATGATTACCTGCTCTGTGCTGACAAGGCAAACATAAGAAATACTATGAGAATTGTGGGTGGGGATGAGGAAAACAAAATTCACCTGCTTTTGGATTACACAGATCGGCCAGGCGCTAGTATTGCGGACCCTTGGTACACGGGGGATTTCAAGGCCACCTGGCGGGATGTGTTAGAGGGCTGCCAGGGATTTTTAGACTACCTGGGAATGCTTTGAATTCAAGAAAAAAGGAATGGGCTGTAGAGAAGGAAAACTCTACAGCCCATTTATGTGGAAGGGAAAAAGATATTATTTAAACTTAGATACTTCGTCAGCCAACTCACCGATATTGTCAGTGTTGCTATCGGTGTCGCCACTGATTTCTGTGATGACACCAACCAGGCTAGTGATGCTGTTGGCTACGTCAGTTACTCCATCGCTGCACTCAGAGATGGTGGAGGAAATACCCTGGACACCATCGGTCATCTGCTCGGTTGCCTCGCTAAAGGCATCGGCGCGCTCTGAGAAGTTTCCGAAGAGATGATCCATTTCCTCAGCGTCCTTAAAGTAGGATTCGCCGGCATCTCCAAAGGTGGTGTAGTCGTCGTTGACGGAATCTGTCATAAAATCCATAATCTCGTTGGCATTGTTCATCAGGTCTTCTACAGCTGCTACAACTGCGGAAGTAATGTTTTGGATGTTGGAGGCGGTGTCGCGGCTATTTTCTGCTAACTGGCGAATCTCGTCTGCTACTACGGCAAAGCCCTTGCCGGCTTCCCCTGCTCTGGCGGCCTCGATGGAGGCATTGAGGGCCAGGAGATTGGTTTGGCTGGCGATATGCAAAATGTCATTGGTCAGCTTGTTGACCTCCTCAACCTGGCGGGCATTTTGAATGGCCTCTTCAAGGGAGACTTTCTTGACTCCCAGGTTTTCGTTGATTTCTTGTTGTTTGTTGACGCATAATTCCTTGACTTCAGTGGCTCTTGTTTTCATGCCGTTAACCACTTGGTTTCCGTGGTTAATTTCAAGGTTAAAGCTTCGCAGAACCTCCATAAGGCTCTGGGAGGAAGCGTTTAATTGCTCCGTGGTAGCTGCCACATTTTCCATGCTGGCGGATAATTCCTCGGCCACGGCGCTGATGTTGGTGGCGGAATCGTTGGATGTAGAAATTCCGCTGGTAATATGGCCGTTGGTGGAGACGATGCTACCGGATACGGACTCGATTTTGCTAATAATAGCTTGCAGAGTTTCAATAAAAATATTGATGCTGCTAGAGATGGTGGCCACCTCATCCTTAGTCTTTGGCATAGGAATGCGAGCAGTCAGATCGCCATGACCCTCATTAATATCCTGAACCATTTTTTGCAATCCCTTGCTGGCGCGACCGAGAGGTACTGTAATGGAGCGAATCAGGAAAATCATAATTGCCCCGATTACCAAAATGATGATTAGAGTCGTGATAAATAACTGTCTAAACAATCTAGAGGAAGCGGCATAGACCACGGCCTTTGGAATCTGAATCACAAGAGTCCAGGAGGTGTTATCAATGGCCTCCCAGTAGATTTCAGTGGCGGTGCCGTCGATGTCAGTGCTGGCATTGCCTCGGTCGCCGTTCACATCCTTGTAGAGGGTGGTGTCGTCTCCCGCAATTACACTTCCGTCATTAGACCGAAGGGAGAGGGTACCACCGGATACATCATATCCATCTAGGACGCCCTGAAAAGCTGTGAGTTCAATGTCCACGGTGATACATCCCACAAACTGACCGTCTTTTTTGATTGGAGTCACACAGGTGCTCATGGTCACACCAGAGGTCTCGTCGTAGTAGGGGTCTGTAAATTGTGGCCCGTCAGCGGTCTTACTGATTTGATAATATTCCTGGTTGAAATAATCGTATTCTGCATTGCTGTAATCGTAGGTGATGAGAACCTGACCGTTGTCATTGTAGGCATAAGGACCAAAAAATTCCTGATTTTGGTAGGCATTTTTTTCCATCCATAAACCGGTGCCATTGACGATTTCGTTGTCGTCGGCGGCCTCCTTCAACATGGCCTCAATTTCTTCTTTACTTAAGTCCTTGTAACTAGATGCAAAAAGGCTGGCAGTTGTCTTCGCCTGGGTGGAGACCGAGGTTAAATATTCGCTGATATTTCCCTCAATTGACTGTAGCTGGTGATTGTTGCTGACAAGGGCATCCTCAGTAATAATACTGTCGGCGGTTAGGTAAGAAATTGCAGTGAGTGCTGCAAAGGCAACCACAAGTACCGGGATACCGATTGATAAAAAACGTCCTGTAATCTTCATAGATAACCCCCTTATGCTTGTCAGGACTCAGGTGTGAGTCCTGGGTGATGGATTCACTTCCCTATGGTTTGATTTAGGGAGAAAACAAGTTGAATAATCTAGTTTAATCATAACATAGGATGGTACAATTATCATGTGAAAAAGGCATAAAAAAAGGCCTCCTAAGAGGCCCCAAAAACAGGTAAAGTATTATTTTTTGAAAAGTTTTTTTAGGATTAGTGGAACCAGGATAGAACTGCACAAAATCAGGAGAATAACCGGGGTAAAATACTCTGCTGTTAAGAGTCCCACTGCCAGTCCTTTTTGGGCGGTGATCAGGGCTACCTCTCCACGGGTCATCATTCCAGAACCAATTTGCAAGGATTCTCGCCAGGAGAAACCGGACAACTTGGAGATGGAAGAACAGCCGATGACTTTGGAAATAAGAGCAACGATTACAAAAGCTACACTAAAGATAAGCAACCTAGAATCGATGGCGGAGAAGGAAACCTTCAAGCCGATGGATGCGAAAAAGACAGGGGCAAAAATCAGATAGGAGCTGATATCCACCCTTCTCTCGATGTAAGTGGCATCCTTTAGGTTACACAAAACTACACCGGCTACATAGGCTCCTGTGATGTCGGCAATGCCAAAGTATTTTTCTGCAATGTAGGACATAAGCAGGCAGTAGACAAGGCCGGTGATGGTGATTCGTCTGGTGTGGGCATAGCGGGTATCTAACCACTTGAAAATGCGGAAGATGATAAATCCGGTAACTACGGCCAGGGCAAAGAAGGCCAAGGTCTTCAAAATAATGATTCCTACATTGGAGTTGCCGGATTTCATTCCCAAAACAAAGGTCAAAACCACAATTCCAATGACATCGTCAATAATGGCAGAACTGACGATGGTGGTGCCGACATAGCCGTTTAGGACATTCATTTCCTTGAGAACGGCAACGGTAATAGAAACAGAAGTGGCAGTCATAATGGTACCGATAAAAAGTCCCTTCATGAAGTTTTCGCTGCCAAAGGAGCCAAAGCCATAGAAGCACATAAAAAGGATGGTACCGAGAATGAGAGGAACAAAGACGCCTCCACAGGCAATGAGACTTGCCTTGAGACCGGTCTTTTTCAACTTCTTCATATCAGTTTCAAGACCCGCCTCAAACATGAGCATAATGACACCGATTTCCGCCAGTTGGCTGATAAAATCGCTTTCCTGGACAAAGCCTGTCAGGCAGGGACCGATAATCAATCCGGCCAGAATCATACCTACAACCTCTGGTATGTTGAAGTGCTTTGCCACAACGCTAAAAAACTTGGCTGCAATTAGAATAATGGCCAAGTCGAGAATATAATTCATAAAAAATCGCCTCCTAAAAAATTAACAACAGTCGACATTATAGCACTTGAATTTTTTTTTGTAAAATAAAAATCCGACATTCCAAGAATTCTCAGAATGTCGAATGCAGTAATTTTTTGAAATTTTAGTTTTCTGCCAGATATTTTTCGTTGAGGGAGAGAACCTGGGCCATGGCCTCCTGACCTGGGGCGCCGATGGTGTTTCTCTTCTCTACGCAGGTCTTCATGGCGATGGCTTCA
>JAILSA010000098.1 GCA_024697885.1 Eubacterium sp.
AGCTCTGGTGGGGCCATCAGATTCCGGCCTTCTACTGTGACGACTGCGGAGAGTTGGTTGTAACTAAGGAAAATTCCTGCAATTGTCCTAAGTGCGGAAAGCCAATGAGACAGGACCCAGACACTCTGGACACCTGGTTTAGTTCCGCTCTCTGGCCTTTTTCCACTCTGGGCTGGCCAGACAAGACAGAGGAGATGGATTACTTCTATCCAACCAACACTCTGGTGACAGGATATGATATTATCCCATTCTGGGTTATGAGAATGATGTTTAGTGGAATCGAGCACACAGGTCAGGTGCCATTTGACACCGTACTGATTCACGGCCTGGTTCGCGATTCACAGGGACGAAAGATGAGTAAGTCCCTGGGCAATGGAATTGACCCATTAGAGGTGATTGACCAGTACGGAGCAGACGCTCTTCGACTGACTCTGGTAACAGGTAATGCTCCTGGAAACGACATGCGTTTCTACTGGGAGCGAGTTGAGGCCAGCCGAAATTTTGCCAACAAGGTTTGGAATGCCTCCCGCTTTATTATGATGAACTTCCAGCAAAACGAGGGACTGGATTATGAGAATGTCAAGGCTGAGGACTTGACCCAGGCTGACAAGTGGATTTTGTCCAAGGTCAACAACCTGGCCAAGGATGTGACAGGCCTGATGGAGACCTTCGATTTGGGAATCGCCGTACAAAAGATTTACGACTTTATCTGGGAAGAGTTCTGCGACTGGTACATCGAGATGGTGAAGCCTCGTCTCTACAACGATGAGGACGAGACCAAGGCAGCAGCTCTTTACACACTGAAGACAGTACTGGTAGATGCTCTTAAGCTTCTCCACCCATATATGCCATTTATCACAGAGGAAATCTTCTGCACACTGATGGATGACGAGGAAAATTCCATTATGGTTTCTGCCTGGCCAGTTTACACAGAGGATCGAAACTTCGCTGAGGACGAGGCCAAGGTTGAGCGCATTAAGGAGGCTGTAAAGGGCATCCGTAACATCCGCGGTGAGATGAATGTGCCACCAAGCAAGAAGGCATCTGTCATTGTGGTATCAGATAAAAAAGAGGTTTTGGACATTTACGAAGACAACAAGGTCTTCTTTGCCACCCTGGGTCTGGCCAGCGACGTCAGCATCCAGACAGACAAGACTGGTGTGGCAGACGATGCCGTATCTGTTGTAATCGCCGATGGAACGATTTATATTCCATTTGCCGAGCTGGTGGACATCAGCAAGGAAATCGAGAGATTGCAGAAGGAGCAGAAGAAGTTGACAGGAGAGATCAAGCGCTGCGAGGGCATGCTTGGCAATCCAAACTTTGTCAACAAGGCACCGGAAAAGAAAATCAAAGAAGAGCAGGATAAATTAGAGAAGTACAAGGGCATGATGGCTCAGGTTACAGACCGCCTTGCTCAATTACAGGCATAAAGAAAAAAGACATAAGAGTCGGGGCAGAAATCCAAGAGAGAGGGATTTCTGCCTTGATTTTTTTCCCCAAACTGTTATTATGTTATTTAATAGACCAAAATCAGAGAAAAAAGGGAAGGGTGATTTCTATGTTAAATTTCGAAGAAGAATTGGAAAAATTTCAGCCAAGTATGGATGTTGAAAAGGTAGAAGACCTTGTTTATCATAATAATCTAGCAGATGTAACAGATATTGTGAAAGAGTTGATTCAGGAAAAAAATAGTAAAATGTAAGATGGAGGATGTGTGACACATGAGATGTCCAAGATGTGATGCCAATGTGACTGACACCAGGACCACCTGTAATTTTTGTGGCCAGGATCTCTCCGTCATTCACTACGCAGTCAGAGTATCAAATACATATTATAACCTGGGCTTGCAAAAGGCCAAGGTTCGAGACCTGTCTGGAGCCACGGTGATTTTGAAAAAAAGCCTGCAATTTAATAAGACGAACACGGATGCCAGGAACCTCTTGGGCCTGGTTTACTATGAAATGGGTGAGACCGTAGCTGCTCTCAGCGAATGGATTTTGTCCAAGTATTTTCAGGAGAAGGACAATCTGGCAGATTATTTTCTAGACACTGCCCAGAAAAACAAGACGGCCCTAGATGCCATTAATCAGACCTTGAAAAAATACAACGCCGCCCTGTCTGCCGCCAAGGCAGGCAACGAGGACCTGGCAATAATCCAGCTGCGCAAGGTGGTTAACCTAAATCCCAGGTTTATCCGCGCGCAACAGCTTCTGGGACTTTTGTACATCCACTCCGGGGACTTGCAAAAGGCTGCCAAGTGTCTCAACAAGGCCAGAAAAATCGATTTTACCAACACCAGAACACTTTGCTATCTCAATGAGATCAGCCAGGAAGTGGAGAAGGTTAGGGCCAGCTCCAGTCCTGCCAAGTTGGTGAAAAAGGATCCTATGGCCAATGTCAAGCCAGTGGGATCCTATAGCGAGGAGAAAAAATCCATGATGCCAGCGGTCTACACCATAATCGGTGCCGTTATTGGTATCATTGTATGCTTTGTCCTAATCCGGCCGACCCTGACGCAGTCCGGCCTGGGTGGGGGCAGCCAAATCGCCGATGCCAACAACGAGGCAGCAGTCCAGTCCTCCCAAATTTCCAATTTGGAGAGACAAAATGAGAGCCTGACCAAGGAGATCGAAAGTCTCAAGAAAAAAATAGCCGACGGGGACACCCAGGCTCAGAACAATCTAAAATTTTACGAGAGATTGGCCAAGGCATCCAGACTCTATACCGACAACGACAAGGTGGGAGCAGCGGTGGAATTGGCAGGCCTGAAGAAGAGCAATTTTACCACAGATGAGGCCAAGGCTCTCTTTGCCAAAATCTCAGTGATTTCCTCCACAGAGATTGAAAGCCTGATTAACCGGGCCAGAGATCAGGTCAATGTGAATGCAGCTGCATCCCTGTCCCTGATGAAAAAGGTGATCAAACTGGACGGCGACAACCAGAGGGCTATGCTCTGGCTAGGAAGGTCCTATGAACTCACAGGCGACAAGACCAAGGCCAAGAAATGGTACAAAAAGGCAATCAAGCTGGGAGCAACCACAGAGGCGGGAGGCCAGGCTAGAAGATATTTAGATGCTATGTGATTGAGAGATATATATGAGTAGAAATACAAGCCCCAGCTTAGGCTGGGGCTTTTTTTGGGGGGTGGACTTGAGATTAAGGCACTAGAATGGTACAATAAAAGATAGGCAATGCTATAATAATGATTTTAAAGGGGTGTGAACTTATGGCGGTTACTTATCAGGGGACCAAGTATACCAACTATACCATTGTGGAACCTGAACTTGCCAGTGGAGGGGAAGGTAAGATTTATGATATCAAGGAAAATCCCAACCTGGTAGCAAAAATTTTTAAAACAGAGTTTAGAGATGCAGAGCGAGACAAGAAGCTTCGCCAAATGATTAAGGAGGATTTTTCCCAGGAGCAATTAAGTATGATTGCCTGGCCCCTGGATGTCCTCACAGATCAGTTTGGGTTTGTGGGTTATGTTATGCCCAAGTTACAAAACGTAAGGCCTCTGCCGGATATATACAAGGGGGGCTTTGAGGGAGGCTTTGACCTGCGCTATCGCGTGGTGGCGTCCATCAATCTCTGCAAGGCCTTGAAGATGGTCCACGACAGTGGCCAGGTCTGTGGAGATTTGAATCCCCACAATATTAGTGTCAACATTGACAAGGTAGAGAAGGATAATCGGTGTCAGGTGATTTTGGTGGATACGGATTCCTACCACTTCCGCAGCCAGTCGCAGATATATCGCTGTGGCGTGGGGCAGGATGAGTACATTGCACCAGAGCTCCATGCGGCATTGGACAAGGGCTATGACCTGATGACGGTTCCATTTCCGTCCTATACCAAGGATACGGATTACTTTGCCCTGGCTGTCCACATTTTCCAGCTGCTCATGAACGGTTACCATCCGTTCCAGTGCGTCAAGGACAAAAATAGTCAGGTGGCAGTGACATCCATTCCTCAGCCAATTGAAAATATTAAAAAGGGATTTTTCCCTTATTATCACAAGAAGGAAGGATTGACCACGCCAAGGTATGCACCGGAATTTTCCTTCCTGCCGGAGAAAATCCAGCAGCTCTTTGTTCAGACTTTTGTGGATGGCTACAATAATCCATTTGCCAGAGTTAAGGAGGATGAGTGGATTGAGGTTTTGACGGAGACCAAGTTTGTGGCCAAGAAGTGCCAGGTAGGGGGAGAGATTGTTCCCCACTACTATTTTGCAGGGCGCAAGTACAAGGATTGTCCAATCTGTGCCCTTATGCGTCCGGTTCAGAATAAAAAGCCGGAGAACTTTGTGACCCAGGAAGAAAAGGTGGCTGCGGCCGCCAAGGAGGAGAAGAAGGAGAAAAAATCTTTTTTTTCCAAACTGGGATCTGGGATAAGAAAATAAGCAAGAATTCAATACAGGAAGAAAACATGATTACATACGGATTTTCCATTCAGGGAAAATCACACA
>JAILSA010000287.1 GCA_024697885.1 Eubacterium sp.
CTCATCTAACCTTTACAGTACAGAGTATGCAACATACAAAGACACTGTAGTGGAGTATGATAAAGAGTTGAGACCATTGTATGCTGCAATTGGTGATGCAACGATAGTGAAACATGAAAGGGACGCCAACGATGTAGTTGCTGTAACCTACAGCAACGGAACAGTAGTTTATGTGAATTATTCACAGGCTGCACAAAATGTAGGCGGAACCAAGGTGGACGCATTGTCCTACGCATATAAGGCAGGTGAGGCGAAAAAATGAGTAAGAATAAATTGACAAAAGAAGAAAAAGCAAAGTTAAAGAAAATTAAACCAGGTCGTCTCACAAAGAGAGATGCCCGCATGGGAGTATTGTTCATTTTGCCATGGATTATTGGTGCAATTACCTTCCTGGCATACCCACTGATCGCATCATTTTATTACTCCTTAAACAACATTCGCATGACACCACTTCGTACAATATATAACTTTGTGGGACAGGGAAACTACACACAGATTCTTATGTCAGATGCGGATTTCCCGGGACAGCTGATTAACTATGTGGTATCCACTATTATCTCGGTTCCAATCATTGTAGTATTCGCTCTTATGATTGCTATTATGTTGAACCAGCCAATCAAGGGAAAAGGCTTCTTCCGATTGATCTTTTTCCTTCCTGTAATTATCGTTTCCGGTCCAATCCTTGGCATGTTGAATGCTGAGGGGGCAGGAAGTATTACAGCTTTGGATACACAGGCTATTACATCAGCTATTGAGGCCTACTTGCCATCGGCACTGGCTTCACCAATTTCAGATATTTTTGAAAACATGATTACCATTCTTTGGTATTCAGGAGTGCAGATTTTGATTTTCCTCTCTGCTCTGCAGAAGATTGATCCATCCCAGTATGAGGCTGCCAAAATCGATGGTGGTTCCGGATGGGAGTGCTTCTGGAAAATTACACTGCCAACCATTAAACCAATGATTCTTCTGAACTGTGTATATACCATTGTATTTATTTCTAACAATGATCAGAATGAAATCATCGAGCTTATTAAAAATGCCATGTTCAGTGGAACTCAGGAAAAAGGATATGGATATGCATCCGCTATGGCATGGTTCTATTCCATTGTGGTACTGTTGATTGTAGGACTTTTCGCCCTGGTATTTGTAACACGTAAGGATGTTTACGAGAAGCAGGTTAAGAAGGCCAAGAAACAGGCTAAGAAGGAAGAGAGAGAGATTAAGAAAATTAGAAGGAGGAGTGCAAGAAATGCGGCAAAACAGGCTAGAAAAGAAGCAAAGCAAGGCTAATATCAAAGAGCAAAAAGCCAAAGCAAAAGCACTGGCTAAACAGGGCCCAAGATTTACTAAAGAAAAAGTAAGAAAATTCTTGCTGGGCTCCAAGGAAAAACAAGGCTTTATTAAGGTCTTCTGTATCTATGCACTGCTGATTTGTATCGGATTTATTTATCTGAATCCAATTATGCAGATGATCAGTAAGAGTTTTATGAGTCTGGATGACCTTTTGGACTCCTCAATTAACTGGATTCCTAGTCAGTTGACAATTAGTAACTATACACAGGCAGCAAAAAGTATGGATTTCTGGGCATCTCTTGGAAAGAGTATTATTCTTGCCGGAGTACCTACTCTCTGTAACCTGGTTTCATGTTCCATTATAGGTTACGGATTGGCTCGTTTCGAGTTCCCAGGTAAGAAGATTGTATTTGGTATCATCATCATGACATTTATTTTGCCAAGTCAGGTTACCATGATTCCTACCTATGTTTTGTATAACAAAATGGAAATACTTGGAACTGTCCTTCCATTCATATTGCCACCATTGCTTGGTAGTGGTTTGAATGCACCAATCTTTATCTTGATTTTCTGGCAGTTCTTCCGCCAGGTACCTAAGGTATTGATTGAGGCAGCTCAGATCGATGGAGCAGGATACTTCAAATCCTTCTACAGGATTTCCCTTCCATCTGCAGTACCAGCCTTCATCACATGTGGATTATTCTCATTCGTATGGTATTGGAATGAGTCCTATCTGACAGAGATGTATGTTGTGGGAGTTATACAAAAGAGTTCCTGGACATCCTTGGTTATCCAGTTGGATGAGTTTGCTACCAACTACAATACTTATGCGACTACGGCAGCTAGTGGAGCTACCAGCATCAACGAGGCCATTAACATGTCCGGTACAATGTTGAGTATTATTCCACTTCTGATCATGTACTTCTTCTTACAGAGATATTTCGTAGAAAGTATTGATAAAACAGGTATTACTGGAGAATAATTGTTTGTTTTTTCGAGTCCGAAGATATTTTTTCGGGCTCGATTTTTTTCGTTCGGAAAAATATATAATTTTTTTAAAAAATGGTGGAAGTTTTATAGTAAATGTGCTATACTACTTTATAGCCTAAATAAACAAATGAACTTTTAAGGAAAAGTTCAAAAAAGGAGGAAAATCATGAAGAAAAAATTGATGGCGTTGATGCTTTCTGTTTCCATGATGGTAGGTCTCACAGCCTGTGGCGGTGGCGGAGCTGCTGGTACAGAGAGTGGAGAAGTGACAATCAGTGGAGAGACAGAAACAGTTGAAATCGGTGGAATTACTTACACAAAGGCTTCCGATCTTACCGATGAGGAGATCGAACTTACATACTTCCACTTCGATCAGGATGAGACTGTTCAGGCATTGGCTGCTCGTTTCACAGAGATTTACCCTAATATTAAAGTAAATGCTGTATATCAGAATGTAGCAGAGTATAACGATGCTTTGTTGGCATTGGTAGCAAATGGTGATGCACCTGATATCATTATGTACTCTGATGCAGATTTTGCTCTGTCCAATGTATTGTTGGCAGACATTACAAACCTTTGGAATTCTGATCCAGAGACAAAAAATATTGCATCTACAATCAACGATTGTGGAATTGGTATGTTTGGTACACAGCACAGATTTGCTGTACCAGTTAAGTTCTTCCCAGGTGTTATGTATATTGACCTTAACGTGTTGAAGACATTGAACATCGAGGCTCCAGCAAGAGACTGGACATGGAAAGACATGATCAGCTTGATCAAGAAAGCAACTGTTAAGAAAGCTCCAGACGGTGGTGCTCAGTACTTTGGTTGTGGATTCTACAACAGACTTGATTCTTACTATGGAATCGCTGCTGACCAGAACATCAAAGGTGAGTTCGGATTCGATGGAAAAGACTTTGACCTTGGCGTATGGGCTGTAGGTGAGCAGGAGTTCGCTGAGCTTAAGCAGGGTAAATACATCGCTCCTACTAAGGATACTATGGAGATGGAGAACTGGATGGGACAGTTCGATGCTTGGTGTGGTGCTTCAGGACGTGTAGCACTCTTCACAGAGGCATTCTGGACATTCCAGGGAACATGGAACACAGAGGCATTTGAGCAGTACAACTTGGACATCGTTCCTTATGTAGTACCAGCTGTAAGCAAGGAAGATGCATCTGCAGACCACCACAGTATTGCAACAATCGACTTCGGTGGATTGACAACATCTTGTAAGCATGCTCGTGAGGCTTATGAGGTATTGAAGTTCATGAGCTTTGGTAAAGATGGATGGAAGACAAGAATCCAGATTTACAACGATGAGACTAAGGTAAATGCTAACGGTCTTGCACTTAAGTATGACGTTATGCCAGCTCCTATCACAACTGATGAGGAAGTTTGGAACCAGTACATTGAGATGTACTGCAAGGGCATGGATGAGACACATGTTGGATACTGGAAAGAGTACTTCAAGAGCTGTATGCAGCCTATCCCATACGGATGGACAAGTATTGCAGGATACTGGAACTACTGTGATGAGTACTTCAACAAGATCGATATCCACGCAAAAGTTGACGGTGGTACAGCGAAAGCTGCTGACTACGCTGACGAGGCAACTAAGAAAGCTAACTACTATCATGCAAAAGCTATGCTCGATTACTTCGGACCAAACAGCTATAATGTATTGTCTGATGCTGAGGTAGAAGAGTACACCACAATGATGGAGAGCAATTCATAATTAGCAAATAATAATTACTGAAATTATAGAGGGGCAAGGCGGTTCGCCTTGTCCCTTTTTTCAGTCACTTGGGACCAGGGTTTTCCCAAGTCTGACACCTGGTAGACCAGAAGAATTTTATACTTTATTTTCTTGAAAAATACTTCATCTACAATTATTATGGTATAAGAGAATATTTTTATTAAGGAGGACTATTATTATGTCAAAGCTTAAATATAACGAACCATGGATTTTGCAGAGAGCAGATCCAT
>JAILSA010000051.1 GCA_024697885.1 Eubacterium sp.
TACATCTGTAGACACATCAGGTGCCTCTTCAGC
Organism: Eubacterium sp.; assembly: GCA_024697885.1. GTDB lineage: Bacteria > Bacillota > Clostridia > Lachnospirales > Lachnospiraceae > Eubacterium_F. Next base: position 34 of record JAILSA010000051.1, read on the forward strand.
TACTACTTTTTCCTCCTATGCCGTGTCCAAGCCATCCAGCATCACAGCGGCCACAGCATCTGCAGTGACGACTACATCTGGCTCCAGTGCAAGCTCTACTAGCTCCACTTCCTCCAGCACAGTCACAGTGAAAAAGACTAAGATCAAGAAGGCCAAGAGAAGCAAGAATAACAAGAAAATCAAGTATACTTTGAAGAAGGTTTCCGGCGCCACCGGCTACCAGATCAAGTATTCTACCACCAAGAAATTTAAGAAAAAAACCACCAAGACCGTCACCAAGAAAAAGGTGAAAATCACGGTGAAGAAGTTGAAGAAAAACAAGACCTATTATGCTAAGGCCAGAGCCTACAAGCTGGTCAATGGTAAAAAGGTTTACAGCAAATGGAGTAAGGTGAAAAAGACCAAGAAGCGCTAAGAACAAAAATCTTTTCATTATATTTTCCACCAACTCAGAGGGAGGAGAGCATGAGACTTTTACTGGCAGAAGATGAGAGGGACTTGTCCCTGGCCCTACAGGCGATTTTGAAGCGAAACCACTACGAGGTAGATCCTGTCTACGACGGACAGGAGGCCTACGACTACCTCCAGGCGGACAATTATGACGGAGTGATTTTGGATGTCATGATGCCCAAAATGGATGGTTTTGAACTTCTTGAAAAAATCCGCCGGGAGGGCAACGATATCCCAGTTCTCATGCTCACCGCCCGCGCTGAGGTGGATGACCGGGTCCAGGGTCTGGACCTGGGAGCAGACGATTACCTGACCAAGCCCTTCGCCATGAAGGAGCTTCTGGCCAGGATTCGTTCTATCACCCGAAGAAAAACTGAGGCAGACAGTTCCATCCTGCGTTTTGGCAACGCATCCCTGGACCTGTCTGGCTTTTTGCTACAAGTGGGAGACAAGTCAGAGCGACTGCCCAACAAGGAGTTCCAGATGCTGGAAATGCTAATGGCCAACCCCAACCAAATCATCTCGGCAGACCGCTTTATGGAAAAAATCTGGGGCTACGATTCCGAGGCCGACATCCAGGTGGTCTGGGTTTACATCTCCTACCTGAGAAAACGACTGACTGCCATGGAGGCTGATATTGCCATTAAGGCTAAACGCAACCAGGGTTATTTCCTAGAAAAGAGGTAGTCGCCTATGAAAAAACTGAGAACTAGATTTATATTGGTAGCCATGCTCTCCATGCTGGCTGTTTTGATTATTATGATTGGCGGCTTGAATGTTATGAATTACCGACAGGTCATTTCCAACGGCGACAGACTGACCACTATGATTGAGGAAAATGGTGGCCAGTTTCCGGACATGGCGCCAGGGGGAGACAGGGGCCAGGGAGGGCCTGGTCAAAATGATGGGAGCCAGGATAAGCAGCCCCCCAAGATGGACCCCAAGGAGGGAGAAGCCAATAGCCCTATGGGGGAAGAGCAGTACCAAACCAGATATTTTACGGTGACAGAAAACGATGGCACCATGACGGCCAATGTGGAACATGTCTCCATCGTGGACCAGGATGGAGCCAAAAAATACGCCAGCGCCATTCAAAATTTTGCTGATGGAACTGGTTTTAGCGGAATCTACCGCTACCGAATTGTGACCCAGGAGGATGGCAGCAGACTCTACATCTTTGTGGACTGCGAGCAGAGACTTGCAAGCTTTCGAAGCTACCTGGCCATTTCTTTCGGTGTATCCGCCCTGGGGCTTGTGGTTGTTTTTATCTTGGTCTTCATTTTTTCCGGAATCGTCTTTAAGCCGGTGAAGGAGAGTTACCAGAAGCAGAAACAATTTATCACAGACGCCAGCCACGAACTCAAAACGCCTCTGACCATCATTGAGGCCAACACGGAGGTCCTGGAAATGGACAGCGGGGAAAATGAGTGGACCCAGAGCACCCACAAGCAAATCGACCGCATGAATCACATGGTCAAGGAGATGGTGGCCCTCACCCGCATGGACGAGGGAACAGACGAAAGTGCTTGGGAAGTTTTTTCCCTTTCCGAGGCCCTTTTGGACCAGAAGGAACTCTATGCCACCCAGGCCCAGGTGGCAGGCCTGACCCTGGATTTTCAGGTGGAGAGCCCCCTGACTTACCGGGGCAACGAGGCCAATATCCGCAAGCTCTTTGGTATCCTTATGGACAATGCCATGAAGTATGCCAGAGAGGGGAGCACGGTTCGGGTTAGTCTTGGCCGCAAGAGCCGCAAAAATATTTTGACTTTTTACAATGAGACGGACCAGGTGTCGAAGGGGTCCCAGGACCTGCTCTTTGAGCGCTTCTACCGGTCGGATGCCTCTCGAAACTCCGCCACAGGTGGCTCGGGAATCGGCTTGGCCATCGCCAAATCCATTGTGGAAGATCAAGGCGGAAAAATTCACGCCATGAGCGAGGATGGACAGAGTTTGGAAATTCGAATAATTCTCTAAAAAATAATTGACAGACCTGATTTCATCGTATATACTGATACAGTATGACGTGAAAAATATTAAACCAATGCCCCGGTTGATATTTTTGACATAAACAAAGTTTGCGATAGACTTTTGGACATTGGGTCATTTGAGCGAACGCAATGATTTAAGGAGGATTCCAACGTGAAAACTTTTATGGCAAGCCCATCCACAGTGGAAAGAAAATGGTATGTTGTAGAAGCTGAAGGTAAGACTTTGGGACGTCTTTCAACTGAGGTTGCTAATGTGTTGAGAGGTAAGAAAAAACCTATTTATACACCACACATTGACACCGGAGATTATGTAATCGTAGTAAATGCTGACAAGGTTGTTACAACTGGTAAGAAACTTGAGCAGAAAGTATATTATCATCACTCAGAGTATGTAGGCGGAATGAAAGAGACTACATTGAAAGAGATGATGAACAAAAAACCAGAATTTGTTATTACTCATGCAGTAAAGGGAATGCTTCCAAAAGGACCTTTGGGACGTCAGATGCTTGGCAAATTGCATGTATATGCTGGACCAGAGCACAATCATGCTGCACAGAAACCAGAAGTTTTGGATATTTAATCGGTTTAGAAAGGAGAAATAACATTGGCTACATATTACGGAACAGGAAGAAGAAAATCCAGTATCGCTCGTGTATTCCTTACACCAGGTACCGGTAAAGTTACAATTAATAAAAAAGATATTGATGATTACTTCGGACTTGAGACTTTGAAGATCATCGCTCGTCAGCCACTTGAGGCTACAAGCACAGCAGATAAGTATGATGTTGTTTGTACAGTAAAGGGCGGCGGATTTACAGGACAGGCAGGAGCTATCCGTCACGGAATCGCTCGTGCATTGAACGAGGCAGACGCTGACTTCAGACCAGTATTGAAGAAGGCTGGATACTTGACTCGTGATTCTAGAATGAAAGAGCGTAAGAAATACGGTCTCAAGAAGGCTCGTAGAGCTCCTCAGTTCTCAAAGAGATAATGTGCGCCTAGCATTGAGCCATGCGCTTGTAAAAAAGACATTCCAACTGGATGCTTGCATTCAGACTGGGATGTCTTTTCTTTATTGCCGGGACAATATCTTCGTACTTATCGGCGGAGATAAAGAGGCGGATGCTTCCGATCTTCGAAGAGCAGCTGAAACATCTTCAGGAACTTGTACCGGACTTCCGTATCGTATCGGCTGTGGTCCACCTGGATGAGCATTCACCCCACGCTCATGTGATCGGACTTCCGATAGGAAGGGGATACAAGCGAGGAATGCAGAAGCAGGTAGCAAAGACAAGAGTATTTACCCAGGAGAGCCTTACAGAGCTCCAGGACAAAATGCATAAGTACGCCGAACAGGAAATGAACGATCATCCTGAGATCTTCGAGGGAGAGGATCTTAAGGAGATCGAAAAGGGACGGAACAGCGACTGGTCAAAAGAATACTTTGGAAGACCTGAACAAGAAGGTTGATGAAAAAGTCAATGATATGGTCGAAAAGAAGACCCGCGAAAGCGTTCTTGCCAAACTAAACGAACATAAGAAAGAGATAGCCGAGAAGGAAACTCTTCCACAACAAACAGCACAAGCTGGAACTGGACTGATTCTTTCCTTAACGGATAGTAACGGGGGCGTG
>JAILSA010000067.1 GCA_024697885.1 Eubacterium sp.
CTGGTGGCCTTTCCCACAGAGACAGTTTACGGCCTGGGAGGCAATGGCCTGGATGCGTCGGCCTCGGAAAAAATCTACCGAGCCAAGGGGCGTCCCAGCGACAACCCCCTGATCTTGCACATCAGCAAGCGGGAGGACCTAGATCCTATTGTCAGGGAAATCAGCCCTGTGGCAGAGGCCCTGATGGACCGTTTTTGGCCGGGTCCCATGACCCTTATTTTTCCCAAGGCAGATATTGTTCCCTATGAGACTACAGGCGGTTTGGACACCGTGGCAGTGAGGATGCCGTCTCACCCGGGAGCCAGAGCCCTGATTGACAGGGCGGGGGTACCTATTGCGGCCCCTAGCGCCAACACCTCAGGCAGGCCAAGCCCTACTAGGGCCGACCATGTCAGGGAGGATTTGGATGGCAAGATTGATATGATTGTGGACGGAGGTCCTGTGGGGATCGGCATTGAGTCCACCATCATTGATTTGACAGAAGACAAGCCGGTGATTTTGCGACCAGGCTATATTACAAAGGCCATGGTGGCAGAACTTGTGGGCCAGGTAGAGATGGACCGAGGCTTAACAGGAGCGGATGTGGCACCCAAGGCACCGGGAATGAAATATAGACATTATGCCCCAAAGGCCAGGATGACGGTTTTTGAGGGAGATATGGATCGGGTGGTTGAGACAATCAACCGAGAGGCCCAGGCCTATGAGCCTGAGGCAGTGGGAATCCTGACATGTGAGGAAAATAAGGACCGCTACCCAAGGGGGCAGGTTCTGGTGTCAGGTTCTAGGAGAGAGAAAAGTATTTCTCATGGACTTTACGGGGCCCTGAGAGAGTTTGACCGACTGGGAGTGGAGGTAATCTTCTCCGAGAGCTTCGCTGGAGAAGACAGGAGCGAGGCCATTATGAACCGTCTGCTTAAGGCGGCAGGTCAGCATGTGGAATACATCAAATAAGGGTCTTGGAGGACATCCAAGGAGGCAGCAAATGGAATTTCAAAAAATCATTTTTCTGAGTAAAGAGGACTTGCTTTTGGGACCTATGTCCCAGTGGATTATGAAGAGTATCCTGATGGACAAGTCCAAGGAAATAGTTTCCAGGGGGCTGGTGGTGCTTTTTCCCGAGCCCCAGAACAAGAAAGTGACAGACTTACTGGTTCTGCACGGAATCCCCTGTGAGGAAAAGCAGTCCCAGGAATTTTCCACGGAGGAAGTGGATGAAAAAACTCTGATCCTCACCATGAATTTTCCCCAGAAGGTTAAGCTGGTGGAGGACTACGAACTCCAGGAAAATGTTTACACCCTCAAGGAGTTTTTGGATTTGGAGGGGGACGTCTTTGACCCCTACGGCGGAGACGAGCAGAGTTATGAAGATGCCTATGCAGAGTTGAAGGATCTGCTTTATCAGGTAAAAAAGAAATTGGGATGGCAGTAAATGACATCCGGACGGGAGGCAAACTATGATTGCATTGGGAAGCGACCAGGCCGGCTATGGCCTGAAGCAAGAGGTGATCAAGCACTTGGAGGAAAGAGGCTTAGACTACAAGGACTACGGCAGCTACAGTGAGGACCCGGTGGATTATCCGGTTTACGGCAAAAAAGTAGCCCACGCCATTGTAGACGGCGAGTGTGATCGCGGCATCTTGATCTGCGGCACGGGAATTGGTATTTCTATCTCCGCCAACAAGGTCAAGGGAATTCGAGCCGCTGTCTGCGGAGACTGCTTTAGCGCAGAGGCCACCAGACTTCACAACGATGCCAACATCCTGGCTATGGGGGCCAGAGTAGTGGGACCGGGTTTGGCCAACAAGATTGTGGATACCTTTTTGGATACAGAGTTTTCCGGCGTAGAGAGACACAAGCGCCGTGTCGATATGATAGAGGAAGACTAATTTAGACAAAGAGAGGAATGACAGAAATGCTAGGATTTATCGGTTGTGGAAACATGGGAAGAGCCATGATGAAGGGGATTGTCCTCAAGAAGACTTTTGCCCCAAATGAGATTATGGCAGCAGACCAAAGTGAGCAGGCTCTGGCGATGGCCAGGGAAGAGCTGGGAATTATGACGACCACAGACAACAGGGAGTTGGCATCCAAGGCGGATGTGCTGGTTTTGTCCATTAAACCTTTTCACTTTGAGAGTGTAATCAAGGAGATTGCTCCTGTCCTCAAAGAGGATGTTTTGATTATATCCATTGCCGCCGGCCAAACCATTGGCAATATCGAGAAGCTTTTTGGCAAGGAGATTAAATTGGTTAGAACCATGCCAAACACCCCAGCCCTGGTTTTGGAGGGGGCAGCAGGCATGTGCTTTAATAAAAATGTGAGCCAGGAGGAAAAAGACCTGGCAGTGAAAATTTTCCAGAGTTTTGGAATTGTAGAAGTGGTTCCAGAGTCCATGATTGACGCGGTAATCGGCGTCAGCGGAAGCTCACCGGCCTATGTGTTTATGTTTATCGAGGCTATGGCGGACGCGGCAGTGGCAGATGGTATGCCAAGGGACAAGGCCTACAAGATGGCAGCCCAGTCCGTTCTGGGAAGCGCCAAGATGGTCCTTGAGACCGGCAAGCATCCAGGAGAGCTGAAAGATATGGTTTGCTCCCCAGGAGGTACTACCATTGCAGC
>JAILSA010000077.1 GCA_024697885.1 Eubacterium sp.
GGCATCCTCGCCTGTGGCCTCAAACTTTTGAATTTTAATATTATATTCTCTAATGTCACTTACCAGATTATTGATCTGGTCTACCTGACTCTGAACCTCTAGGTTCAAGCTGGTCTGGTAAGTATTTAACTCTTCCTGAAGGACCTGCGCCCTCTCCACAAACTGAGTGGCAACGGACACAATCTGATCCTTGTTTACGATGCTGTCAGGATTTTCTGCCAGGGTGCTAAGGGCTGTCTTCAAATCCGTAATGGATGTCCTAAATTCCTCTCCCTCTAGCTCACCTAACATATCCTCGATTTCGCAGACAGCCTTTTGATTCTGCTCATAGAAGGCCTGACGGCCAACCTGCATTCTGTACTGTCCATCCAAAAATTCATTTCGAATCTGTCTGGTCTTGACGATGGATGTACCGGTTCCTACCTGTAACTGATTGCTATAGGAACCGTTTGTGGTCTGATAAAAAGAATCGGTGAGGACGGTCTGTTGTCTCACATAACCAACGGTCTGAGCATTTGCCAAGTTATGGGATGTTGTATTGATTGAAGTCTGGGCTGATTGTAACCCCGATACGCCAGCATTAAAACTTGCCATAAGATTAGCCATCGTCACCGCTCCTTTCTATTGTTATGTTAATTCTATACACAACAAAATACACGAACGCCTATCATTGTTTCGCATCAAACATGCCGTGCTGTGGGGCCATACCAGCCACCTCAGACGCGCTGCTCGAATAATTGCTGCTTCCCGAAGACATCCGTGTACTTCTGATCACATTCATATTAAATTCGACCATGTTCATCGCCTCTTGCAATAAGCTCTCGTTTTGATCATTAATACCCTTTAGCCTCATGACGGTTTTCCTTAACCTGTCATGAACCTCTTGTAAATTTTTCTGATCCTTGGGCTGCTTTTTGAGAAGTCCAACAAGTTTTTCAAGAGTCATTGTCTTTGGATCCTGTCCGAGAACCAGGGCGATTTCATTCACTACCTGCTCTCTTTTGTTTTCCAAATGTTGGGTGCGATCCACGAGTTCACTCTCCTGGTCGCCTATGATTCTCAAGCGATCTAAGTCGTTTGAAATCACTGCTCTCGTTTTTTCCTCTTCAACAGGAATCAGTTCTTGATAAGCCTTCTCCTCCGCGTCCAGTGTTTCGATCAACTCTTCCATTAAACTAGCCAAACGAATACCTCCTGTGGATATAGGTTAAAAACTCAACTGATCTGCCAGTTTCTCAGCAACGTCCTCTAAAGAAACGTCGTAAGTTCCTGCCTGCATTCTCTCCTTGATATCCTGAACCTTGTCCATGCGCACATCCTGACCTTTTTCAACAGCCTGAGCAGCTGCCTGTTTGGCAACATGATAAGCATTACCAAAGTTGGAAATCTGCAAAGAGTCAGATGCAGTTGGATTCACTGTGTTCGTCTTTGCTTTAGTTCTATTGGTATTGTAGAGCTGACTTACCTGCATGTAAGCATCAATTCTCATGATAATTCCTCCATTCTGCTGGCGTATTTGAGAAGAAAATCTTCTTCTCTATAGTATTTATCGGACAATCAGTCCGAGATATTAGCCTTTTTTATAATTTTTTTCTTTTTTTATTCTAATGTAGCTTTTTGTCCCTTGGCGGCTCTTTTTCTGTTGCGAACACGGCGGGCATTTAAGTCCTTGCCATTGTAAGAAAAGACGTCAGCATCGGGTTCTACAGCTGTAGCATAAACCAGGAAGTCATCTTTTTCCAGGGAAATTCCCTTGAGACCTCGACTGGTCTTTTTGAACTCGTTGACCTCGCTGATTGGGAAGCCTAAGGACAGTCCATTCTGGGTCAAAAGGATCACCTTCTTGTTGCCCGCTAGGACTTCCGATGCCGTCAGGCTGCAAACTCCAACCACCTGATCATCCTCGTCTAACTTGGTGGCTGCCACAGTCAGGCGGTTGGTGTCAAATTCCACACCGGATACCAGTTTGACATAACCGGACTTGGTGGCGAAAAATAGCATGGACTCAAAAAGGTCGTCAAAGGCGATGTAGAGAATGCCATCCTCATCGTTGGTCATCTTGCAGAGATTGTGAATCAAGACACCCTTGTCCTTCATTTTGCAACGAGGAATCTTGTCCATTTTTACCTGGTGCATATTTCCCATATTGGTAAAAATGCAGAGTCGGTCTGTATTTTTTACCTGCAAAATCTGGACAAACTCCTTCTTGGTCTCCTCTGCTGCGCGGCCAAAGGCAGCGGAATCCACCGCCTTAGTGTAGCCGAATCTGTCGATGCAGACATAAAGGTCTTCCACAACCACCTTCTCCACATAGGCCTTGGCCACATCGTCCATAAGCTCTGTTCTTCTAGGACAGTCAAACATCTTCTTGAACTGGCGAAGTCTGTTCTTAATCACCTTATAGAGCTCCTTGACGCTGCCAAGAATTTTCTCATACTCTGCAATATTGGCTAAGAGTTCATCATTCTCCCCGTGAAGTTTGAGAATCTCTAAGCCAATGAGTTTGGACAGCTGCATGGACAAAATAGCATCTGCCTGGGCCTCAGTAAAGAGCAGGGTCTTAGCATCTTTTTCGGACTGTTTGGACTTAAACTTAATCCCCTCTGTTTCTCCCTCAATCAGGCACTTCTTGGCCTGCTTCACGGAGGAAGAACCTCGGAGGATTTCAATAATCAGGTCAATCACATCTGTGGCCTTCATGAGACCCTCTACGATTTCTAAGCGCTTCTTGGCCTTGGCTAAGAGGTGCTGGTACTCCTTGGTATAGAGTTCCTCCTGGAAGAGAACAAACTCTTCGATCATGGATTTGAGGTTAAAAACCTTTGGCTGGCCGTTGCCCTCTGAGGAAGGCTTAATCGCCAGGAGGTTAACCCCATAGGTGTCCTCCATCTGGGTCTTTTTGTAGAGACCGTTGAGAAGGTTTTCCACATCCCTGTCCTTTTTTACCTCAATGACAATGCGGATTCCCTCCTTGGAGGACTCATCTCTCACATCATATATTTCATCAAAAACCTTTTCTCTGGAAAGGTTGGCCAGGTTTTCCACCAGCTTGGTCTTGTTTCCAGAGATGGTATATGGGATTTCTGTAATTACAATATTTTTGCGACCGTTGTCCCCCTTCTCAATCTCTGTTCGGGCTCGAAGGCGGATTTTGCCCTCTCCCTTGTTGTAGATTTCATTCATTTCCGAGGCGTTAATGATAATACCTCCTGTTGGAAAATCTGGGGCTGGCACATAGTCCATTAATTTCTCAATGGATATAGAAGGGCGGTCCATGTAGGCAATGACTGCATCAATTACCTCCGCTGGATTGTGGGGCGGAATGTTGGTGGCCATACCTACAGCAATTCCGGTGGTACCGTTGATCAAAAGGTTTGGCAGCATAGCTGGCAAAACCACTGGCTCCTTCTCGCTGTCATCAAAGTTTGGCATAAAGTCCACCAGACCTTTTTCCAGGTTGTCCAACATGGTCATGGCCGCAGGAGAAAGGCGGGCCTCCGTGTATCGCATAGCCGCCGCGCTGTCGCCATCGATGGAGCCAAAGTTTCCATGGCCGTCCACTAAAGGTGCGTTGAGGGAATAATCCTCTGTCATGTGCACCAGGGCATCATAGATGGAACTGTCTCCGTGTGGATGGTACTTACCCATGGTATCACCGACGATACGGGCACTCTTACGGTGAGGCTTGTCCGGGGAAAGTCCCAACTCCTTCATGGCATAGAGGATTCTTCGCTGTACCGGTTTCAAGCCGTCCCTGACATCCGGCAGGGCACGGGCCACAATAACACTCATGGCATAATCGCGGTAGGAGGTTTTCATCTCTTCTGCAAAATCAAGCTGTATCACATTTTCTGTTGTCAATTTCATTTGATCCATTTTTCAAAAACCTCCTTTCTAAATATCCAAATTGGCATATTTTGCCTCTTCCATAATAAACTGTCTTCTCGGTGGCACACTAGAACCCATAAGAACATCTGTCACCTCATCGGCCTCAACCGTATCGCTAATGGTTACCTGGGCCAAAATGCGGCTGTCCGGGTCCAGGGTCGTCTCCCAGAGCTGGGTATCATCCATCTCACCCAGACCTTTGTAGCGCTGGAGTTCTAAAATCTTTTTTCCTGTTTTTCTAAACTTCTCCAGTTCAAAATCATTGAAGAGGTACTGGGAAGTCTTTTGTTTTTTCTTGCCCTTAACCTCCTCATAGGAAACTCGGTAGAGGGGTGGCAGGCCTCGGTAGACCTTGCCCTGATAAATCAACTCCGGCATAAAGCGGTAGAAGAAGGTCAGAAGCAGGGTGCTGATATGGGCACCGTCCACGTCCGCATCCGTCAGGATAATAATCTTGTCATAGCGGAGCTTACTGATATCAAAATTCTCCCCGATGCCGCAGCCAAAGGAGGCAATCATGGTCTTGATTTCGTTGTTGACCAAGATCTTCTCCAGAGGAGCTTTTTCCACGTTCAAAATCTTTCCGCGAAGAGGCAGGACCGCCTGGGTTCTACGGTTTCTGGCAGTCTTAACCGTACCCCCCGCAGAATCTCCCTCCACAATATAAATCTCACACTCTGCTGCCTTCTTAGAGGAGCAGGCAGCCAATTTACTCTTGGTATCCACATCAAGGAGCTGCTTCATAACGCCCTTTCTGGCCTTGTCACTGGCAGTTCTGGCCTTAAAGGACTTGTGTACATTTTCCAAAATTCTCCGAAGGACCTCTACATTTTTGTCCAGGTAGCGCTGAACCTCTGTGGAAAAAACCTCGTCCACCGCAGTCTTTGCGTCAGTATTTCCCAATTTATTCTTGGTCTGACTCTCAAACTGAGGGTCTGGATGCTTAATGGAAACAATAGCTACCAGACCATTTCGAATGTCCTTGCCGTCAAAATTTTCCTCGTTGTTTTTCAAAAAATTCAATTCTCTGGCGTACTGGTTCATAACACGGGTCAGGGC
>JAILSA010000094.1 GCA_024697885.1 Eubacterium sp.
CTTCATGATGAAGGAAATCCACGAGCAGCCTCAGGCTCTCTTGAATACTCTCCGTCCAAGAATGGTTAATGACCTGCCAGACTTCACAGCTGACCAGGTAAAGGATGATATTTTTGAGGGAATCAACCGCATTATTATTACAGCCTGCGGTACAGCCATGCATGCCGGTCTCATGGGACAGAATTTAATTGAAAAACTCTGCCGCATCCCTGTGACCGTTACCATCGCATCTGAGTTTCGCTATCAGGATCCTATTGTAGATGACAAGACTCTCCTGATCGCCATCTCCCAGTCCGGCGAGACAGCGGATACCAAGGAGGCCCTTCTTTTGGCCAAGGGCAAGGGAGCCAAAACCCTATCTGTTGTCAATGTAAAAGGTTCTTCTATTGCCAGACTGAGCGACTATGTTCTCTACACCCATGCAGGTCCTGAGATTTCTGTGGCCTCCACCAAGGCCTACAGCGTTCAGGTTTTAGTTATGTATCTCATTGCCTTCCGCTTAGGATTGGTTATTGGAAAAATTACAGAGGACCAGGCCAAGACTTACATGAACCAGTTGATGGATACCATTAACAAGGTGGATGAGGTTCTCTCCTATGACAGCCAGATGGAAAGCATTGCCAAGAGACTTGCCAAATACGATGACATTTTCTTTATTGGACGCGGTCTAGATTATGCCCTGTCCTGTGAGGGTTCCCTTAAGCTCAAGGAAATCAGCTACATCCACTCCGAGGCCTATGCCGCCGGTGAGCTTAAACACGGAACCATTTCCCTGATTACCGACAATGTGCCTGTGATTGTAGTGGCCACCCAGCCGGATGTTTTTGCCAAGACTATTTCCAATGCCGTTGAGGTTCGTTCCCGCGGCGCCAAGGTGGTTCTCATCAGTCCAGAGGATGTATCCGTAGATGCCGCTCTCTGCGACCACATGGTCGGCCTGCCGGAGACAGATCCACTCTTCTCCCCATTTGTCAGCGTAGTTACCCTTCAGTACCTGGCATACTATGTGGCAGTGGAAAAAGGTCTGAATGTAGACCAGCCAAGAAACCTGGCAAAATCTGTTACCGTAGAATAAAATACAATAGCACATAAAATGAGGCCCCATCCGGTTAATCTACCGATGGGGCCCTTTCTTATGCCTAGGCTTATTTTATTTTTTCCACTGACGAGTTACAAACTTACCCACGACTGTCAGATCTGATTTTTTGAAGTTTCCTGTCTTGGTACAGGTGTTTTTGATGAGAGAGGCAGCCTCTGGCTTATTGCACAGGCTCCAGGCCACATAGCCTATCTTGTACTTGCGAAGGATTTTCATCCATTTTCTTCCACTCTTTTTGTCTACACTGCCGCTTCCAGAGGCGTCGCAAATGCTAAACTCCGTCACAAGAACTGGCAGATTCATCTCGTAGGCAGTATCCAGCTTGGACTGAATAATTTCCTTGTGGGTAGCTGCGTAAAAATGCAGGGTATAACAAATATTATCTCCCTCTAATGGGCTCTGGGTCACCACATCCACATCCTGTGACCAGGTTGGGGTTCCCACTACAATAATATTTTTCTTGTCGTACTTGCGGATCTTTTTGATCACCTTTTCTGCGTAAGGCTTAATGTCCCGCTCCCACTTCACATCTCCGTTTGGCTCATTGCAAATCTCGTAGATCACATTTTTTTGCTTGCCATACTTCTTGGCAAAACGCTTGAAAAATTTGAGAGCCTTCTTCTGGTCTGTCTTTGGATTACCATGGTTCAAAATATGCCAGTCCAAAATCACATACATACCAAGTTCTGTGGCGGCCTTAACACCCTTGTCCACGGTCTTGTAGAGCTTTTTGGAGTAGCCGGACTCCTTGTCTGAATAGAGGGCCAAACGAATGGTGTTGGCTCCCATTTTTCTCATGCTCTTAAAGGCACTCTTGTTGACATACTGGCCAAACCAGGCGATTCCGTGAGTGGATACACCCTTGATTTGAACCTTCTTGCCCTTGCTGTTTACAATGTTTCTTCCCTCCACCTGAAGGCGTCCCCACTTCTGCAGAGGGGTCTTTGCACTGGCGGACTGGGCTCCCAATACCATAATTCCCAGAGTCAGCATGGCACAGGCCAATAAACTACATTTTTTTAGAAATTCTTTCATGATTTCCTCCCATTATTTTTTCTTAATTTCCGGCAGGCCTCAAGAAAGGCCGGCTGGTTCATATAGATAAAGAGCATTTTGGAAAAATCATAATTTTTCACCAACTCCAAATCATCCTGACATGTTATACAATTGCGGTCTCCGTCTATGTAAACCTCTTTTAGAGAAAAATCTTTTACGCCAAAAATAAAATGACTCATATGGAAGGTGACCTCTGCCCCCTCCTTTACCTCCCTGCAATCCGGATTGACAGAGGCAATAAAGTTTCTCAGGTAGTTGGCATCCTCCCCCATGTCCTCTTCCAAAATCCTGTAGGACTTTTTGTCCTGCAAAAAGGCTGTTAATTTGTCATCGTTGGCATCGTTTGGAAGGATTTTTCCCTCGGTGGCCTTGCCCCTCACCCCTGCTAAGGCATCGGCGTAGGCCATGGAAATAGATTTCATGTTATTGTGTTCTTCTCGAAAAAGGCACTCATACATGGAGTGGAAAAAATCTCCCAGAGCCCGAAGACTCATTTTGTCCAAGTCCTCCTCCGGCGTATATCTCATAAAGAAATTGGTTCGATTTCTCCACATATAGTAATTCAAAAAGGTGGTTGGCTTTTTGACATTGGCTCCCATCATGTGGACGGCAGCTGCACTTCCCAGGGTGACAGTTCGGTAACCTGCTAAGTGCATGCGGTGGCCCCATTCCATGTCATCCCAGTAGATAAAATTGTCCTCAGGCATAATGCCCACATCGGTCTCCCTTACAGCCCGGCCACGGATCATAACAGCACAGGTGGCCACGGTATCGCACTCAATAACCTCCGGCAGGCTGCCATCCTCTAACTTGTCTGCATAGAGGGTTCTGGCACTGCAGTGGTCAAAATCAATCATAAGACCGCACTGCTGTA
>JAILSA010000142.1 GCA_024697885.1 Eubacterium sp.
AACTCCTTGACAAAGGCCTTTTGGTTGGTTTTCTCTATATAAGTCAGGGTCTCTTCCCCCTGGTACAAGTCCCTTAGGTGGTCAAAAATCTCCTGAATTACCAGGGTGGCATATCGGCCAAAAGGCTCTAGACGCTTGTTGGCATAAATGTTTTTGTAATTAAATTCCTTGAGTTCATCTAGCTGGTCTGACATGGTGTTGCTCAGACAAATTCCCCGGTCCGGATTGCTGTTGTGGCAGAGGTCAATAATCATATTGTGCATAATAACCGTGGTGTTCATAGCTTTTTCATTGAGAACACCCGCCATATCCTGAAGGATTTTTTTCTGATTCTGGTCAAAATATCCCAGACGGTTGGCGTCCTCTATATCTCTTCCCAGATAGGCAATTTTGTCGGCCATTTTTACCACACAGCCCTCCCAGGTAGAGGCATTGTACTTGCCCGGCTGGTCAAATTCCCTCAGGTCAAAAAGTTCCTTCCTGGGCATGAGACCGTTTTCGTCCACCTCGCCGCAGTGGGATATAATACCATCTCGAACAGCATAAGTTAAATTTAGATTTCTCTTTTTATTTTCCGAATCCGCCAAGAGTTCCACCTTGTCCACTAGGTAGACTCCGTTTTGCTCATGCCAAAAGTTCTCTCCCAGATATTCCCTGGTCAGCTGTCGGATAATCCTCTCCCCCTGGTGGCCAAATGGGGCGTGACCCAAATCGTGGGCCATGGCAATAGCTCTTGTTAACTCCTCATTTAAGCCCAGCGTGTGGGCAATATTGTTGCTCACCGATTCCACATGGAGAACGTGCTCAATGCGGGTGCAGATGTGGTCGTTTCCCGCCGCATTGTAAAAGACCTGAGTCTTGTGCTTTAGTCGGCGGTAGGCCAGGGAGTGTAAGACCCTGTTGTAATCCCTGGTAAAAGGACTTCTCACGTCATCGGACCGACTGTAAATGTCCCTCTCCCTCCTAGTGTAGGTCTCCCACAAGTCAGGATAATTATCTCTTGTCATTCCATAATCAATCAGCTTTTTTTCTTCCATGTTACCTCCCTAATTTCAATCTCCGGCAAAAGTTTTTCAACTTGAGTTTCTTCTGCCAACCTGTCCGAAAAGGCGCTGGCACTTCCTGTGGCAATTCCCATGGCCAGGGCCTCCCTGTCTCCTAATCCCTGGGTCTTGGCCCGGAGAAATCCTGCAATCATGGAGTCACCTGCTCCCACTGCATTTTTCACCTGGCCTCTAGGACATCCTCCCCGGTAAATCTTACCTGAATCTGACATAAGCAGGGCCCCCTTGCCACCTAAGGATACCAAGACATTTTGCGCCCCTTCCTGTCTCAGCTTTTGGGCATAAAAAAGAGCCTGGTCCTCCGTCTCTATGGTCACATCAAAGAGGTCTCCCAACTCATCACGATTTGGTTTAATTAAAAAAGGGCTTTTACCGAGTCCCTGTCTCAGGGCCTCTCCCGTGGCATCTAAAACCACCCTGACTCCCCGGTCCCTCCAGGTCTCCATCATAAGTCCATAAGTGTTTTTGGGCAGGGATGGCGGTATACTTCCAGCCAGGACCAAATAATCTCCCGGCAAAAGACAGGACAGCCGATTCATAAAGGCCTGTAAATCCTCCTGCCCAATGACAGGTCCCTGGGCATTGATCTCTGTCCCCTCTAGATTTTGCAATTTTACATTGATGCGGGAACAGCCTTCTTTTAGGTATACAAAATCCGTCTGAATGCCCTCAGCCTCCAGACGGTTTTCTATCTCCTTGCCCACAAATCCAGCCAAAAATCCCAGGGCACGGCTCTCCACTCCCAAATGTTTCAAAACCATAGACACATTGATTCCCTTGCCCCCTGCCAGGATCTTCTCCCGGCTGCTTCGGTTGGTTTTGGACAATTGAAAATTCTCCACTGTCATCATATAATCCAGGGATGGATTCAGGGTCACTGTGTAGATCATGGCACTTTTCCTCCTAGGCCTTAATAAAGCTCTTGATTTGCTTGTAAAAATCGCTTCCCTTGTCCTGGCCATACTCCTTTACCAGGGCCACATGCACATCTCTCTTGGCATTTTCCTTGCCGTGGAACTTAGAGGCGATAGAGGCCACCCGGTTGACTTCCTTGTTGTCCACTCCTGCCTTGGCCAGGACCCTCTGAATCTCTGTATTTAGGGACTGAAGGTCCATATCAGCCGTCTTTTTTACAGACTTTTTCTCTGGTTCCTTGTCCTGCTTTTTCTTGTCCTTTTTCTTAAAAAGACCCTTCTTCTCTGTTTTTTTCTTGAGAGGCTTCTTTTCCACCTCTTCTTTTTTGGCCTTTTGCTTGGCCTTTTTCTTAGAGATTCCCAGGTTGACTTCCTCTGCGTCAATCCTTGCCTGGCGCACAACAATCTGGTGAAAATTTTCCTGACTCATCCAGAACTTAATCACATTGTCATAGTCCTTGTCCTTGCTGACAATGACAAACTTGCACTTGTGGTTTCGGTTGACACCCAGGAGGTAGCCCAAGAAGGACACCAGGTGCATGTCCAGGGACTGCTTGCGGACTGGTACCTTGTGGGGCACGATTTCCACTCCCTTGGTCAGAATAATATCCAGGCTGATATTCAGAGCGTTGTCTGTATAAAATAAATGTACATGGTCGGTTCTCGTAAGCTTATCAATGCTGTTGAGTCCCTGGTTGTGTACATTTTCAAAATCAATCAAATAATATGTTTCCATCTTCTTACCTTCATTTCCGTGTGATGCCTCATTATAACACAAAAAATGGAGTCGTGCAAAAATGGTAAATCTCAGGGGCTCACCACTTTTTTCACAACTCCATATCAAGTCTTATATCTTCTCAGGTCTAGGCTTTTTCTGCAATTTTTGCATTGAGAACTTCTACTAGCTCCTCAGAATCAATTCCGTGAACCATGCAGGCCTCTTCTAAAGACTCCATCTGTGAAGCCGGACATCCCATGCAATGCATTCCAATTCCCAAGAGAGTGTCTACCAAATCAGGGTAATAGGCCACAATCTCACCGATCAGGGTCTGGCCTGTAATTGCCTTGTTTTCAGCCATGTCTTTTCTCCTTTCAGACTTATGCTTCCTTTGCAGACTCCAAGAATTTGTAAACAGCTGCTGCCAGAGCTCCTCCTACCAGTGGAGCCAAAATGAAAATCCAAAGTGATCCAAGAGCCTCTGTATTTCCTGTGCATGCACCAACAAGAGCTGGTCCAATGCTTCGTGCAGGGTTAACAGATGTTCCGGTCAAACCGATTCCCAAAATGTGAATGAGAACCAGGGTAAATCCGATGATCAAGCCACCGAAGGAACCGTGATTTGCCTTTGCTGAGGTAACGCCCAAAATAACCATTACAAAGAAGAAGGTCAAAATAAGCTCTACCAAAAATCCTGCTGCTACATTGCCATTGACACCTGCCAGGCCGTTGCTTCCCAATCCGCCGGTCTTGTCCTCAACACCGCCCAGGTTGAAAATCAATGCCAAAAGGCCAGAACCTGCAACTGCTCCCAAAACCTGTGAAATTACATATCCCACAAAATCTGCTACTGTCATTCCTCCAGAGAGCAAAACTCCAATGGAAACTGCTGGGTTAATGTGACAGCCGGAAATGTTTCCCACACAGTAGGCCATGCCTACAATCGTGAGTCCAAAAGCCAGAGCCGTCAAGAGATAGCCACTGCCGCTTGCCGCATCGCATCCTACCAGCATTGCTGTTCCACAGCCCAAGAAAACCAGGGCCAGTGTGCCAATAAATTCTGCAATATACTTCTTCATTCCTTTAACCTCTTTTCTGAGCACCTCCCTCGAGTAGCTCGTTTTATTTTTATAAAAATTATATATGAAACTGAGGTATTTTTCTAGTTTTTTTTAATTTCCCCCTTGCATTTTTTATTAATCGTGTTATTATGAGTTTTAAAAATATAATAGATGAAAGGGGAGTTATCTATGAACACAAACAAACTAACCTTAAGCGCTCTCTTTGCAGCACTGACATGTCTGGCAACTATGGTAATTAGAATTGCCATTCCTGCCACCAATGGTTACATTCACCTGGGAGATTGCATGGTCATCCTATCGGGCATTTGTCTGGGACCAGTTTACGGTGTATTTGCCGCCGGTATTGGTTCTGCTATGGCTGATTTCCTGGGAGGATACATGATCTATATTCCAATTACCTTTGTGGTAAAGGGACTTATGGCATTTGCTGCCGCAATCATTTTCCACAAGCTGGCAGATAAGGTGGTTTCACCGGCCCTCAGAACTATTTTCTCCGGACTGGCCTGCACCCTCTTACTCGTCCTTGGCTACTTCGTATTTGAGTATCCAATGTATGGATCTGCCGCTATTGTGTCTATCATACCAAACCTGATTCAGGGCTTATCCGGTCTGGTTTTGTCCAGTCTTTTGGTACCGAGCACCATAAGGATTATGGCGAGAATCAAAAAATAAATCTTAGCCAAAAAAAGGGCTATCTCACATTTTCTGCGAGATAGCCTATTTTTATTTCTGTCGCATTTCCTCAATGAGCTCAATTGCCTCTGCGATCATAGCATCGCAATGGGGCTTTTTTTGTCCCCCATTTTGCATATTGACTCTCAAAAGGTCTGCACAATTCATCATACCATCATGGTTCTCTGTCATTTTCCTGCGAAAATATGCCACGCTTGTGGGATCACTGATTCCCAGTCCGCCCAGGACGGATAGGCCGCCAGTAATGGCACCACAGACGCTTCCGCACTTCATTCCTCCGCCAAAGTTGCTGCCAAGATTTCTGGCCTGGTCCTCTGTAAGTCCCAGCTCCTTGGCGTAGGTCATCAAAATGGCCTCTGTACAATTGGGGCAAAAGGTCTGGCTTCGCAGTTCCATTGCTTCCCTTGTCTTGTCTGTCATCTGACCTCCAACCTTTCTCACAACTTCAGGTATTTATTTGATTTTACCATGAAGACTCTGTAAACTCTGAATCTCACTTTCCTTGTGAGATTTCAGGTACTTAATTCCCTCCGCTGTAGCCTTGGCTGCTGCCACCGTAGTGATATATGGGATGCGGGCCTTAATGGCTGCCTTTCTCAAATAACTGTCATCGTGAACGCTGTCCTTGCCTACTGGGGAGTTAATAATCAGGTCTACCTCACCGTTAGTAATGGCATCTAATACATTTGGTCTTCCCTCATAGAGCTTTTTGATCTTGGATACTGGGATACCTGCCTGATTAATCAGGTCATAGGTTCCACCGGTAGCCACTAAGTTAAATCCGTTCTCATAGAAGCTCTGAGCCACCTCAACGATTTCTTCCTTGTCCTTGCGGTTTACAGAAATCAATGCGGTTCCCTCCATTGGAAGGGTGGAAGAAACTGCCTCCTGAGCCTTGTAGAAGGCCTCACCATAGGATGGGGAAAGTCCCAAAACCTCTCCGGTAGATCTCATCTCAGGTCCAAGGATAGGGTCGACCTCCTGGAACATGTTGAATGGGAAGGCTGCCTCCTTTACTCCGTAGTATGGAATCTTCTTCTCAGCCAGACCCTCTACTGGAGATGGTCTTCCTGTCAACTCTCTGGTAATAATATCTGTGGCAATTGGCACCATGCGAACATCACATACCTTAGATACCAATGGCACTGTACGGGAGGCACGTGGGTTGGCCTCCAAAACATAAACCTTGTCATTTTCAATGGCATACTGCATGTTCATAAGACCTTCTACATGCATCTCTTCTGCAATCTTTCTGGTGTATTCCTTAATGGTCTTAACATTTTTCTCAGAAATATGAGCAGATGGAATAATACATGCAGAGTCTCCAGAGTGAACACCGGCCAACTCAATGTGCTCCATTACTGCAGGCACATAGGCATGAGTTCCATCACTGATAGCATCGGACTCACACTCCATGGCGTGGTTCAAGAAGCGGTCAATCAAAATAGGACGGTCTGGTGTCACGCCAACAGCTGCCTTCATATAATCTGCCATGGCCTCGTCGTCATAGACAACTTCCATGCCTCGACCACCGAGTACATAGGAAGGACGAACCATTACTGGATATCCAATCTTTCCTGCAATA
>JAILSA010000144.1 GCA_024697885.1 Eubacterium sp.
GTTCATCTCAACACCATCCCGGTCCTCCATAACACCGGACACTGCCTTGATTACGTCAGAAAGTTTGCCCACACCTGAAGGCTCAATAATAATGCGGTCCGGGTTGTACTTGTCCAAAACTTCATTGAGGGCAGTTCCAAAATCTCCTACCAAAGAACAGCAAATACATCCGGAATTCATCTCTGTAATGTTGATGCCGGCCTCTTTCAAAAATCCGCCGTCAATTCCGATTTCGCCAAACTCATTTTCAATCAAAACCAACTGCTCGCCCTGAAACGCTTCCTGAATCAACTTCTTGATCAATGTTGTTTTGCCCGCTCCCAAAAAGCCGGAAAAAATGTCAATCTTTGTCATGATTTCATGCCTCCATTTTCTATTCTATGTTTCCTGTAATAAGTGGTTGTTGTTTCTGTAGCCATTGGTCCGCCTGCATAAGCCCCTGGTCGGAGAATTCAAACTCCTTGCTAATAGGGGTTTCTTTTGTTTTTTCCAAAATATAAGGCCCCTTCCAGGCAGTGGCCTTGAGGGTGGTATTGTCCTCGTCACCGGACTTGCCAATCCGAAAATTCATACCCTTGTAGCTCCCCTTAAAAACGGTTCGCTGGTAGTATTGAATGGAATATAAGGTAATTCCCTCCACGACTTTTCCCTCCTTTAAAAATGCAAACAGATACTAGCATACCTTATAAATTTTGGATTATTTTTCCCGCTTTGTCAAGAAAAATACTTGCAATGGCCTGTAAAAAGTGGTTTACTATTGTTTGTGACTAATACTAATATATGTAGATAAATGGAGAGTGACGAATGAAAAAGGTTGTAAAATTCGGTGGAAGCTCCCTTGCCAGTGCAGAGCAGTTTGCCAAGGTTGGAGCCATTATCAACGCCGACGAGTCCCGTCGCTATGTAGTGCCTTCCGCTCCCGGAAAGCGTTTTAGCGATGACACAAAAATCACAGATATGTTGTATCAATGCTATGATTTGGCAGAGAAGGGCCAGGCCTTCAACAAGGTCCTGAGCAAGATCAAGGACCGCTACACTGAGATCATTAAGGGCCTCAAGTTGGACATGTCCTTAGATGATGATTTCGAGACCATCAAGAAAAACTTCTTGGCAAAGGCCGGTTCCATGTATGCCGCATCCCGCGGAGAGTACTTGAATGGAAAAATCATGGCCAAGTACCTGGGCTACGAATTTGTAGACGCTGCCAATGTAATCCGTTTTAACAAGGATTGCACTCTGGACACTGAGACCACAAACCAGCTTCTCAAGGAGCGCTTGACCGCTTATGAAAAAGCTGTAATCCCTGGTTTCTACGGAGCCATGGCCAACGGAACGGTTGTCACCTTCTCCCGCGGCGGTTCTGACATCACAGGTTCTTTGGTAGCCAAGGCTGTCAAGGCCAACCTCTACGAGAACTGGACTGATGTTTCCGGTTGTTTGGTAGCAGATCCACGCATCATTAAGGATGCAGAAGTCATCCATACCATTACCTATACAGAGCTTCGAGAGTTAGCTTACATGGGTGCCTCTGTTTTGCACGAAGATGCCATCTTCCCAGTTCGCAAGGCAGGCATTCCAATTAACATCCGCAACACCAACGCCCCAGAAGACGAGGGTACCATGATTGTGTCTGACACCTGTCGCGTACCTCGCTTCACCATTACCGGTATCGCTGGTAAAAAAGGCTTTGTTGCAGTCAACATTGAGAAGGACATGATGAACTCCGAAATCGGTTTTTGCCGCAAGGTCCTGACCGCTTTTGAGGACAACAACATTTCCATCGAGCACATGCCATCAGGCATTGACACCATGACCGTCTTCGTTCATCAGGACGAGTTCGTGGAAAAAGAGCAGCAGGTGATTGCTCAGATTCAGGAGGATGCAAATCCAGATTCCATCGAATTAGAGTCTGATTTGGCCCTGATTGCCGTTGTAGGTCGAGGCATGAAGAGCACACGCGGTACTGCCGGACGCCTCTTCTCCGCTTTGGCTCACGCCCACATCAATGTAAAAATGATTGACCAGGGTTCTAGCGAGTTGAATATTATTATCGGAGTTCGCAATGAGGACTTTGCCGATGCCATAAGGGCTATTTATAATATCTTTGTTGTAGCAAGGTTATAGTTTATAGAAACATCCTACCGACTCGAGACACAAGGCTTACGCCTTGGAGTCTCTCCCTGGTAGGATGTTTCTTTTTCCTTTTTTCCCGTGACCCTTTTTTTGTTTTTGCGGGGCAAAGCTGTCGCAGTTACACCGATAGGTGTTTTCTTTTTTTCTTTTTTCCGTGACTCTTTTTTGTTTTTGCGGGGCGTAAGCTGTCGCAGTTTCCCCATGGGTGTTTTGTCTTTCCACAAATCTCAGGTTTTTCGAAGTCTGAGATTTTATTTTTGGGGAGGAATGTCAGCACTAGATAAGTATAATAAAACAGGA
>JAILSA010000116.1 GCA_024697885.1 Eubacterium sp.
GGTGTGAGTTCCAATGGCAGTTCCCACATTGGTAAAAGTGTTGTTCTGGATAAAAATATCCTTGCACATGGTCTTGTCGTGGGCAGACCACTTGTAATTAAATCCGTTGGTGTTCTCGTCTGTTCCGTCAATGTTAATGCACTCTTTGTGACTCTTCTCGTCATTGATTTTGAAACCGATGAACTTACAATTTTTGACAGTGACATTCTTAGAAGAATTCAACTCAATGTAGTGGTAACCGTAAAGGTTCTGGAAGGTGATTCCCTCCAGGAGAACATTTTGAGCATGTCCCATAATCACGCCCTGGGCAACCAAAATGTTGCGGCAATCGATGACTACCGTTCCACTACCCTTAATGGTTACATTTTGTGAGCCGTTGTATTCCGTCACAGTGCCGTTGGCAGAATCCTTAGATGGGGCAACCAGGGCAAAAATCGCCTTGGCATATGCTACATCCTTGGACACAGTGCCAGATTTTTCAAAGACAACTCCGTCCTCCAATTTGATGGTTACATTGGAAGGAACACAGATGTTGTTGGTAATCGGATAAGTTCCCTTCTTGACGGTGATAGTTCCGCCGCCTGTCAACTCCAGCTGCTCCATGTAGGACTGGAAGGTGTAAAAATATTTTTTCTCGGAAAAATTCGCCTGTTCCGTGTACTTGTCCTGATAAGGGGCTGTGGTCGGAGTAATGGTAAAGCTTGTTTTACTCACATCCTTAAAGTAAAGGATTCTTGTCTTGTCATTGAGAACATAATAATAAGTAATATTGGCAACTGTGTTGTTCTGGAGGGCTGCCAATTTGGTGGTTCCGATGGTGGAAGCCACAACCGGGAAGTTGGTTCCCTTTCCATAATTAATGGACGTTCCCAGCATGATTGGATACTGGCAACCGTTGAAGGTGTTGCCTGTAATGCTTGGTCCCTTGGTTCCCAAAAGTTTTACATAGACCTCAGCCTTGCCGGAGCCAGACTGAGTCATCATGTTGCCGGTGATGGTTGGCTTGTACCAGCCGTTACCGTAAATAGAAAACTTACTAGTATTACTAAAGGTATTGTCCTTAATGGCAATATTCTTTTGATAATAAATCTTAGTGGAACTTGATACAAAGGCGTAAGATCCCACACCGATCTCACTGCTCTTGAAGGTGTTTCCACTGATGGTGATTCCGTTGTTAATAGTGTTATCTTTCTTTGACCATTTTCCGGAAAAAGCGCTGATGGTTGAATTGATGTCCTCCAAGCGGATATACATCTGCTTGTTGTAGGCTGTGCCTGCAGTTCCCTTGTTAAATGTACACTTGGACACTGACACATTTTTGGAGCCCTCAATCCAAACATAAGAACCTCCGTTTTTGCCGGAGAAAGTCACATTGCTAATCTTAATATTAGAAGCATGTCCCGCATAGATCGCCACATGGTTGGACAGCTTTTTCATATTGATTTTGGCTGTGCCTGATCCAGTAATGGAGGAGTTTGCAGATGCTCCGTAACCAGAAACCTTCTTGGACTTCTTAGACAGGGCAGAGGATACAAACTCGAAGAGGTACTTCTGACTCTTAAGTTTTTTGTTTCCTGTGGAATTGGTCTTGTTGATTTTACATCCATTGGCCAATTTCAACTTAACATTGGATGGAATATATAGGGTTCTCGGAATCTTGTAGGTACCCTTTTTTAATTTGACCGTTCCGCCCTTCTTGCCCGCCTTGTCTAGAGCCGCCTGAATGACGTACCACTGTCTCAGCTTTTTGGAATATTTTTTCTTCTTCTTCAGTTTCTTCAGTTCTTCTTTTCCCAGCTTAGTGGATGTCTTTACCGTATAAGTTTTGGCCTCTGCCGTGGCATCTGTAAAAATCACAGCACCCGTCAGGGCAAAAAGAAAAAGACCTGCTCTAAGCCATTTTTTTGTCCTACTCAAAATCTTAACCTCCCTTGTCTACTTATCATTACATATGGTATCATACCCCTCCGATTTGTCAAATACTTAACAAATGAGGGGCAGGTATGAGTCACCTGCCCCAGGAAATTTTTTTCTCTTAATTTCTGGAAAATTCGCTGAGCTCCAGCCCCTCGTTTCGATCCAGAGCCGTCTGAATACTCCATGGATGGGTGAAAAGAAGAAGGGGACGATCTCGCAAGTCCTTAACCTTCTTGGTATCCGATGTGACAGACAGGGCCGACACATCCACATCCTCATTTTCAATCCAGCGCACGTGCTCATATGGCAACTGGTCCATGCGAATCTCTACATTGTATTCGCTCTCCAAGCGATACTGGAGAACCTCAAACTGCAGGACACCAACCACGCCAACGATAATCTCTTCCATTCCCGTGTTGAATTCCTGGAAAATCTGAATGGCACCCTCTTGGGCAATCTGGTTAATCCCCTTCATAAACTGCTTGCGCTTCATGGTGTCCACCTGTCGCACCCTGGCAAAATGCTCAGGGGCAAAAGTTGGGATTCCCTCGAACTTCACCGGATTTTTTCCCTTGTAAAGGGTGTCCCCAATGGAAAAAATTCCCGGGTCAAAGACACCGATAATATCTCCCGCAAAAGCTTTTTCCACATGCTTTCTCTCCTGGGCCATCATCTGCTGTGGCTGGGAGAGACGAATTTTCTTGCCCCCCTGAACGTGCATAACCTCCATGCCTGCCTCAAACTGACCAGAACAAATTCGCATAAAAGCAATACGGTCTCTGTGAGCCTTGTTCATATTGGCCTGAATCTTAAAGACGAAGGCGGAAAACTCATTGGAAAAAGGATCCACCGCCTGACCCTCTGAGGTTCGAGGCAAAGGGGAAGTGGTCATATCCAAAAAGTGCTGGAGGAAGGTCTCCACACCAAAGTTTGTAAGCGCTGATCCAAAGAAGACTGGAGAGAGCTGGCCCGCCCTAACCTTGTCCAAATCGAACTCGTCGCTGGCTCCGTCCAGAAGCTCTATCTCATCAACCAAAACATCATGGTACTCCTTGGTAATAAGGTCGTCTAGGCCACTGTCTCCGAGCTTGGCCTCTACCGTCTCCACCTTCTGGCCATTGTCACCGGCGATAAAGCGGGAAATAGTCTGGGTGTTGCGATCATAGACTCCCTTGAAATTCTTGCCAGAGCCAATGGGCCAGTTGATTGGACAGGTCCGAATACCCAGGACATTCTCAATCTGATCAATCAGTTCAAAAGGATCCATGGCTTCCCGGTCCATCTTATTAATAAAAGTAAAAATAGGAATTCCTCTCATGACACAGACCTTAAAGAGCTTAATGGTCTGGGCCTCAACACCCTTGGAACCATCGATTACCATGACTGCTGAATCCGCCGCCATCAGGGTTCGATAGGTATCCTCGGAGAAATCCTGGTGTCCAGGAGTGTCCAAAATATTGATGCAAAATCCATCGTAGTTAAACTGGAGAACTGAGGAGGTCACAGAGATTCCACGCTCCTTCTCGATTTCCATCCAGTCGGACACTGCGTGCTTGGCAGCCTTCCTTCCCTTGACCGAACCCGCCAGGTTAATGGCTCCTCCGTAGAGAAGAAACTTCTCTGTCAGAGTGGTCTTACCAGCATCCGGGTGAGAGATAATGGCAAAGGTACGACGTTTTTCAATTTCTTGTTTCAATGAGTCAGCCATGGGAATCCTCCGTTTCAAAAATAATACTTTTTTACATAAGAAAAGCCCTGATAAAAATCAGGGCTTCTAAGAAGCTGTGCTACAAGGATTCGAACCTTGAAATGCTGGAGTCAGAGTCCAGTGCCTTACCATTTGGCGATAGCCCATTCATAACCACAAGCGTTATTATACATGAAGAAAAATTAAAATGCAAGTACTTTTTTAAAAAAATTTTTCATTCATCTTCAATGGCGGAAATTCGCCGGATTGCTGTACTCTTTGACACCTTATATCCATGGACCTGGCCCTTCTTTGGAAACTTCATTCCCATGGCCTTGGCCTTTCTCATGACCTTTTTGTAATCAATTTTGAAATTATCCGTCTCTCTGCGGAGCTCATTCTTCTCCGCCTCCAGATCAACCACCTGGCTCTGCAGGCTCTCAATGCTCTCCCCCAATAAAATGTGCTGATTGTTCAATCGAACCACATAAAAGCAAACCAAAGTCAAGATCCCAGCCAAGCTCACCCATACAAGAACATTTCGGAAAAACTCCTTCTTGCGCTTGTTCTCCTCTACATCTACGACCTTAATTCGATTACCCCTACGGACGACTTGAACGGCTGCATTCCCAATCATATATTCCGTAACATGTCTCATCTTTTTCTATCCGTTCTCCCTTTTTTATTTTCTCTTTCTGTTGCCTCCACAATTAACATGGTGATAGCTCCCGATCGGCTGGTGTAATGT